>CAYXTQ010000001.1:0-49463 GCA_964467845.1 uncultured Methanosarcinales archaeon
ATAAACATATAGTGGTTTTTTGACGCTCAAAATTCCACTTAATTTGGTTTTTGAGCACACAAAATTCCAGTTATGTGTTACCTATACTTAAACCACTTATCATAGATAAGTGGAATTTTGTTGTTTAAAAAAAAAAAAATATTGGTGCAATTTCATGGTGTAGGCAAACTATGTTTGCCTTATTGTGTTTGTGCACCTTATTGTTTTTTTTTTTTTTATTTATTGATTTTTAATGGTATTTGATATTGATTTTTTTTTTTATTATTATTGATAGTTTATTTATTGAACTTAATAACTTAATTTATACCTCAACAAAGCCCCCACACCACCTAAGCCATCAAGCTTCTTGCCAGCATCATTATCAGAAGAGATTATATTTATCTCCCCTTTCATAGATTCTACTAAATTCAGTATTTGATCTATCTCCTCATATCTCTCTTCTTTTTTTTTTTTTTTTATAAAATAATCAGTTATTAATAAAATTCTTACCGCTCCAGCATTTACTGCGTTTTTCACCTCCTCAAAACCATAAACCGCTGCTCCATTTTTAGAGATTTCACCCAATAACTCATCTACTAATATAAGCTCTCTTGAAATTCTGCTTTTTTTTAAAGCTTCTTTTAGCTCAGGCCTCTTTAATATTTCATTTATGGCAGTTCTATCAACAGATGAGCATGTTGCTAGTAAAATTTTTTTTTTTAAATCTTCATCTTTTATGTTTTTCAATAGTTCTTCTTTCCAAAAAGATGTGCTTGCTAGTATAATCTGCCCAATTTCATATACTCTTATATATTCATTAAGTGTTTTGATTATATCATTATAGAATGTGCTTTCTATCTTTTCTTTATCTTTTTTTTTCTGAACCCTTCCTTTAATATGAGACAGCAGCTTATAACCTTGCTTTTTTAATAAAGCAAAATATGCCTCTTCCCTGTCTAAAACACAAATTAATATATTTGCTATTTTTTCTTGTGTTGCCTCTTTTAATTTATCCAATTGAAATTTCAGCCATTTTTTCTTGATTAGAGTTATAGTAGCATTATCATCAATATCAAAAGTATGGTAGCTGCCCCTTGGAACGTCATCCGGCCCTTCCTTGATAACTCCAGAAACCCTCAGATCGTTAGAATATTTGTGAAATTTTATTTTTTCTACTTGTATTATAAGAAAAACCTCCCTTTTTGTTACTCTCTGTGCTCTCTCTTCTGCTTTGCTTACCTTGATTTTTCTTAAAGTTTTGCCTTTAATCAAATCATCCTTGTCAATTATATGACTCAAATACCATAAATCATCTAGATTCTCTGTTTTAATCTTTATTTCTCCCTTTCTTAAATCAGAATAAACAAGTTTCATTTCAACTTAAAAATAAAAACATTTATATATAAATTTATTTATTTTGTTATTTAATTAGTTATATTGTTAGGTGATATTAATGAAAAAAAAAAAGAGGGGTCAAGAGCATCTCGAAGGTGGTAGAGCAGCAGGAGTTATTGGGTTAATAATTGTTGTAATTGTTCTTTATATAATCCTTTTACCTCCTGAAGAAAGGGATGAACTGTTAGGAGAAGAGGATAGCGGAGTAACTCCTAGTGAAAAAGAAACAAACCTTACCTTATTATCAGAAAATCCTGGCACAATATCATTTATAGGTCAAAAAGATGCAGATAAAACCATACCTAATATTTATTTGTACAAGGATACTAATGCTCAGGTTATTGAAAAGTTTAATGATTTCTATACTAGAAACGGATATTTTGATAAGATAAAGAAAAACTTAACTTTTAGTATAAAGGATTTAGAGAATACTGATAATGTGATGTTGTCTTTTACTACAACAAAAAATACAGGTGTTCTAACAATAAAGCTTAATGATGAAATAATTTACGAGTATGATATCAACACATTAAATGTTAATCCGATTGAATTGAAAAAAAGTTCTTTGAAACAAAACAACGTATTAGAGTTTAGTGTAAGTAGTATTGGCTGGGGGTTTTGGAAAACTAATGAATACTCATTTGAAAATTTGAAAGTAATAGGAGATATAACTGATGTTACAAGACAAAAAAGCAGAAATGTTTTTACATTAACTGAAGCAGAATATCAAAATATTGACAAAGCAGAACTGAAGTTTGTGCCTTATTGTAAATATGAAAGAGATGTTGGTGTATTGGAAGCATTCATCAATAACAGAAATATATATTCAGCTATACCCGTTTGTGATGATCCTGTAAAACAGCCATTTTCAATTGATATATTAAATTCTGGAGAGAATAACATTGTTTTTAAATCAACTAAAGGCAGTTATAGTATTGAGCAGATAAGGTTAGAGTTAGATTTAAAAGAAACTCAAAAGATAATTTATTATTTTGAATT
The DNA here is from genome assembly GCA_964467845.1 of uncultured Methanosarcinales archaeon. GTDB lineage: Archaea > Nanobdellota > Nanobdellia > Woesearchaeales > CAYXTQ01 > CAYXTQ01. The sequence continues at coordinate 2,374 of CAYXTQ010000001.1, forward strand.
GAATGAAAGCCAGTTCAAAAATATAAGCAGTGAAGGAAAAAGAGTTAGGTTGTATATTACATTTGTAGATGATGATGAGGAAAAGAAGTTAGATTTGAGCATTAATGGTCATCTTACTAGTATAAGACAAGATGAATCAAAGTATAAAAAAGACATTACTCATTGGGTTGAAGAAGGCAATAACTATATTGAACTAAGACCAAAAACAACATTGTACATAGTAAAATTAGAAATTAAGTACGAAGATTAATATTAAAAAGAGGTGTTTACACAAAGACTTCTTGGGGTATTATTTAGTAGAATAAAATCCATAAAAGAGGTTTAGTATGGCTGAAAGAAGTGTTGATGAAGAAGCAAAAAGGATAGCAAGAATATTAGAAAAAAGAGGTTTTGCTCCAGATAAAATAAAAAAAAAAGTTGATGAGTATAAAAATAGGCCTAAAGAAGATATTTCTGTAATCCGGAAATCTAATGAAAGTTTAGATAATTGGAAAAAAAGATTACTTAAAAAATATGAAAAAGATACTAGCGGTAAGTTTGTAAGAAAACAACCTGCTCAAGTTATTCCAGGAATACAAAGATTAAGTCAAGAAGAAAAAAAACTTGACAAAGAAAAAAGAGAAACTGCTAAAGCACAACAAAAAACTGCAGTGATTCAAAAAAAGGTAGAATTAGAAAAAGAAAGGGGCTTACGTAATCCATTTTTAAAATTTGGTCAAAGATTAAATAATATATCTCAAGAGCCAACCGGCAGATTAATGTTTTTCTTTGCAATAGTGTTATGGATATTTGATATGGCTCTTGGATTTAGTGGTATTAACTACGAATTTTTTCTAAATATTTTTAGAAACCCTTCTTCTGCTGGAAGTTTAATAAGAATAGCATGGAATGTTATAACCTTATTTATCTTTGGATTTATAATCTGGAGAATTATCTTCAACCGACCAGAAAAAAATGAATTAATTGCTTTAGGTCTTATGCTAGAAACTTTCAATATTGTATTTTCCCTGGGCGGATTTAATCTCATGTTGTTAGCTCATTTAGTATTTTCAACATGTTTTTTATTATTTGTATTACTTCCTTATTACACATACCAAGGGAAAAAGCAGTTAGCTTATTGGTATACTATGGGTTTCATAATTATTGATTTCTTCTTATTTCCGTATCTCAGTTATTATTATACTAAAACATCTAATATTAGGGGCGCATTCCCTGTTTGGGTTGTTATTACTTTATATTATACTTTAAAGCTAAAAAGATCTCGCTTATTGGGTTTTGTTTCATTTTTTTTGATTATGTTTTATCTTTTTGCTTTCGCACAACCTTTGTTTGGTGGATTAGATGTGGGCTTAGCAGGAATGCAAACAGAAAATATGGGATTTAAAGCTATTGGAGGTATAGGAGCAAAAGCGTTTGCTAATGCTAAACTTGCTTTTAAAAATGTTGGGAAAGGAATACAAGAATCTTACAATGAATCAATCTCTTATGCTACAGGAGACTATTATACTGGTAGAGTTGATCGTAACGTTAAAGAACCATTAGGAGTTTACATAACTAATATTGAAACTGCTGATCCTGAAGTCTATGAGGATGAAGCAATAGAAATTTGGGCTATTTTAAGAGCTAAGAGTATTGAAGAACCTATAGATTCAATTAAAGTACAATGTATAGCAGATAAAGATACTATAAAAGAAAAACCAGGTAAATCAAAAGTATCAGAATTCAATAATTTTATTGATGAAGAAGAAGACATAGATTGCAAATTTGAAGAAAATGATTTAGAGGCAGGTTCTCATCTAATAACATTTACAGCTGAATTTGACTTTACAACATTAGCTTATCTAAAAACCTATTTTATTGATGATGAAAGATTAAAGGCTTTAAAGAGAGAGGGTATTGATGTTTTTAAAGAGTATGGCATTACAGATAAAAATCCGATAGCAGTTTATACAAACGGGCCTGTTGGCATTGGAATGGAAACGAAAACACCCCCAATAGGCATAAGCAAAGATTACGACAGTACACCAAAATTCGGCATAACAATAGAAAACAAATGGAAAGGAAAAATTACTGAAATAAAGGATTTAATTATCTATTTGCCAGAAGGTATCGAACTAGATGATAACTGTGATGAAGCATTTGAAAAAATCGAGACAAGAGAATACATTTTAGATGGTTATACTGCTTATAAAATGATTGATGCTGTAAAAGAATCAAAAGAATGGAAAGATATAGAACTTTACAAATCTCGCAATTGCAGATTGAACATAAAAGATAGAAACAAAATACTTGGAGACACACCAATTTCTACAAAATATATAAAAGCAAGAATAAAATATGTCTATAACTCACAAGAATCTATTAACATAAATGTTCAAACTCCAAAGGGTTTTAATGTTTATTTTGAACCTAAAAAACCATCAATGAAAGATGAAATAAAGTGTGTTGCTTCTCATAGTGATGCATATGTTATAATGGCTCCATTTTATATCTATAAAGAGAAAGAAGGATATGTTGACGAAGAAGAAAGATGGGATGAAATCGTAAATATAGAGGTAGAGTGTGGCAGCAAAGAAAATAAATGCGAGTATCCCATTCCTAAAGCTGGGCTTAAGAGAGGAGATAAGATAAAATGTAAGGTATATAAAGCAAAATTATCTAATAATGTAGAAGAAACAGATAGTGCTGTTGTTGAAATACAAAACTCTGCTCCAGAAATAACTGCTTTTTTTGAACCAAAAAATGCTCCAGCTGATAAAGACTTAAAATGTGTTGGAGTAATAAAAGATGCTGATGGAGATAATGAATTCAAAATGATTTATGAAGTTAAAAATAATAATGAAAGACTAAGCTATGACAAACTAGAAACCAAGTGGATTAATAATCAATTTGAAATATTAATTAAAAAAGAAAATTTCAAGGAAGGAGACAAAACAGAATGCAAGATGACTGTAAAGGATATCCCAAGTAAGGGTGAAAGCAAGTATAGTGAACCTAAAGAGATAACAATAATTATAGGAAAATCAACTGAAACAACTACCACAGGAAGTGGTGGAACTGGTACTAGTAGTAATCTTTATGCTGATTGTAATTTAGAAGAAAATCATGGACATGCATGTAGAGGTAGTACAAAGAGAAATTGTTATTATTATAAGGATAAAAAAATAGGTGAATGTCTAACAGAGTGCGAGTTCCTTGGAAAAACAGGAACACACCCTAAAATAAAAGATAGCTGGAAATGTGCATGTAATAAAGCTTCTTGGAAAGAACAATGTGAAGATGAAAGCTTCTTGACATGTGTTACTGGACATTGTCCTGAAGATATGAATATGTACTGTTGTGATATGGTGGGATTGTTAGGATAATAAAAATGCAAAAAAAAATATTACTATTGATTTTAATCATAATTTTTATCTCAGGTTGTGATAGGTTTTCTCCTAATAAAGGGTCTATAAGTGATGTTAATGTTCACACAGGAACCTCTGCCTTAGAGATGGAATTTCTAAAAGACAGTCCGCCAAACGATATTTATGAAGACCAAACTTTTAAAGCAGCTGTTTTATTACAAAATAAAGGTGCTTTTGACATAAAAAAAGGTTATCTGTTAATAGGTGTAGAGGAAGATTACATGGAACTTTTATATGAAAGATATGGCAAAAAAATAGATTTACAATTAGAAGGAAAATCTATTAAAAACCCCGTAGGAGAAGAAAAAATAGAGGAATTTGTACTAAAAGCAAAAAAAATAGATCCTCAAACCCAGGAACACGATAGTTCAATTTATATAACATCATGTTATGAGTACAGAACAGAGTTATCTGAAACAGTATGCATAGATACTGATGTTTATAATGTAAAACCTATGGAAAAAGTATGCACAGTAAAGGATATTTCACTTATCTCACAGGGTGCTCCTGTTGCAGTTACAAAAATTGAAGAAAGGATTTCTTCAAGTGAGAACGGAGAAATTATAATCCCTGAATTTACAGTATACATTGACAATAAAGGTAAAGGTGAGGTAATAGACATTAGTAAAATAGATGATGTTTGCTCTTCAAAGTCTTTAAATAGCGAGGATATAAACAAATTAAAGATAGAAGCTTACTTATCTGGCATTCCATTAGAATGTAATCCTAATGAATTAAAGTTAAAAAAGAAGCAAGATAAAGTAATTTGTTCTTTAAAGGAAGGTGTTAAAAAGGATGAGCCTGCTTTTACAACTTTGTTATCAGTAGTACTAAATTATGGTTATACCCAAACAATATCTAAAAAGATTACAATAAAAAAAAGTTATTAATCCGAAAAATTTAAATAGAATGTTACTTAATAAACCCATTATGAAAGAAACGAAGAAATTTGTATTCTTAATTTGCTTTTTTTTAATTATATTATTTATCACAAGCTGTACTCCTCGAGGCTATAATCCTGAAGTTAAAGAAACATATTTTATTGGAACAGAAGGTTTATTTATGAGATTTATAAAGAACGCCCCGCCTTATAAAGTATATGTAGGAGATAAAATAGATATTACAGTTGAATTGTGGAACAGAGGCGCATGGCCTGATAGTGACGTTTTTGAAGGTTTCTTGGTAATAAGTGGTTTTGATTTGAGTGCTATAAATGGTGTTTGGGAGAAAGGTAATGCAGTATCTGTCTTAATACCTGCAAATTTGCAAGGTAAAAGTCAATTTAATCCTGAAGGTGGTTATGCTACACTAACATACGAGGATATAGACGGCGTAACTGTGCCTTTTGATGCTGATAGATATCCAGCAGAGATTTTAGTTACATCTTGCTATAGGTATAAAACATTCGCCAGACCAAGAATCTGTATTGATCCTGACCCATATTCAATTGTTGCAGAAGACAAAGTCTGTCATGTAGATGATGAAGGAGAAATATCTGTTGAAGCTGGTGGCCAGGGTGCTCCAATAGCTGTGACAAGTGTTAGACAAGAAGTTGGTGCTGATAGAATCTACTTTAGGATATATGTCTCAAATGTTGGTGGTGGCCGAGTTATAGAACCTAATGCCTATAACTTTTGTCCTTTTGATTTAGAGAATGATGAAATTAATAAAGTATATGCAACAGTAACTCTACCCCATGATTCAAATCCTGTATGCACACCAAGAGGAGATCCTTCTGATCCTATAAGACTGCAAGATGGCCGCGGCTATATGTTCTGTAGTTTTACCCTACCATCTACTGGCACTGCTTATTGGTCCCAATTACACATAATCCTAGATTATGTTTATTCTTCATCTATTAAGACAAGAGTAGATGTCGTAAATCTTAGATAAATGTGCTTCTATAAAGCAAAAGATTTATACAATGAAAATCATAGATACGAGAAAATCTTCGAAAATGCCTTACATTTTCGTAAGATTTATATATATTTAAAATTAATATATAGACAATTTACTTAAAAAAAAAAAAAAATGGAGGAATAAAAATGAAAAAAGTTTTGATTTTGATTGGTTTATTATTATTTATAGTTGGTTGCGCTGAAGAGAAAGGAAAAGATGTTGGACCAAAAGAAACCCCTTTTGTTGGAGGTAAAACAGCTTTGGCTATGTCTTTTATAGAAGGTGCCCCTCCAGATGAAATTTTTGACAATGGACAATATCCTTTCTCTATTATCATAAAATTGGATAATAAAGGTGAAGATGACATTAGTGCTGGAGAAGGTTATATAAAAATAGTCGGTATTAATCCAACAGATTTTGGTAAAACGTCTGCTGACTTAAAACAAGATATTCCAGAAGATATTAAAGGAACAAGAAAAAATGCTGAAGGCGATATTGTTAATGGAGATACTATTATTATGGAATTTAATGATTTTAACTATTTGCCTGATGTGCAAGGTAACTTTGATGGTCCTAGAATAAGGCCAGAATTATGCTATGACTATGAAACAAAAACCTCTACGCAAATTTGTGTTAAAAGTGATTTACTGCATGACTTTGAAACAAAAGAAATATGCAGTGTTAGTGGTGATAAAATAACCTATAACTCTGGTAGCCCAATGCAGATAACAGAGTTCAAAGAAGCTCCTTTAGGCTCTGATAAAATACAAGTTAGTTTTAAGATAGAACACGTTGGTGATATTAATGACAGGTTCTTTAAGCAAGGAACAGAATGCAATTATAAAGTAACCAACCTTGATAAAAATAAGGTGTGGGTTGAAGTAACCTCCGACATTAACGGCAAGAAAGCTTCATGCTCTGGTTTACAAGAAGCTACTGCAGATAATTCTGCTGGTTATGTAACTTTATGGGACATGAAACCAAGAACAGTTGTTTGCAGCGTAGATATTGGTGATGTAGAAGGCATCTTTGAAGAATTATTTACAGTCAGCTTAAAGTATAGATATATGCAGTTTATAGAAAAGGGTATTTTAGTTAAGGATGTTTCTGCAGGCACAGAATAGTTTTTTTTTTTATTTTTATTTTATTTTCAACCAATATTTAATTAATCATTAGGTTTTACACCACGATCACAATTATTTGTGCACTTTTTTCCAGTTTTTATTAATAAATTTTTCATTGAATTATTAAAAAAAAAAAATATGAAAATTCCTTTACTCCTAACTTCATAGGAATTTTCATCTTCTTCTCTTCCTTTAATATATACTTAAAGGAGCAACATAAGACGATTTTTGCTATCTGGTATAGGAGGATAAAACAAAATTGATTTTTTTTTTTAATTTTTTTTAATTTTTTATTAAATTTTTTTTTTTTTTCAAATTTTTTTTGTTTTTTTTTTTTTTGATAATTAGAAATCTTTATTTTGCTAAAGTAAACTGACTTAGCAAAGCCTCCAACTGAATAAATTCATCAGAACCTTCAACCAATCTGAACTCAATTTCTCCGCATTTCTCTATAAGTCCCATCTTTTTCTTATTATCAATATCTAAATTTAGAATTTCCTTTTGAATCTGTTTTATAACATCTATACCAGAAAGACCGTAGTTAAGCATAACATCAAGTAATTTTTTTCTTGCTTCAACAAATTTATTATCTATAGCTAATTTCAACACCTCGTTTATCTCTTTTGGTTTTGCTATTGAAGCTAAAGAATAAATGCTTTCTTCTGTTATATGTTTGTCTATAGCCGCTGTACTCTGTAAAATATTTTCTAATTTTCTGCAATCACCTTCACTTATCTCGTATAAAGCTTCTTTTGCTTTCTCATTTATTTTTAATTTTTCCTCTTTTGCAATATAATCTATAAGCCCGAAGATTTCTTTTTTATCTAAAGGCTTAAACCTAAAAACAGCACATCTTGATTGTATTGGATCAATAATTTTGCTTGAATAATTTGCTGCTAAGATAAATCTGCATGTTTGTGTATAGTTTTCCATAGTCCTTCTTAAAGCTTGTTGCGCCTCTCTTGTTAAAGCATCCGATTCATCTAAGTATATTATTTTAAAAGGAACATCTCCAATAGATTTAGTTCTTGCAAAATCTTTTACTTTAATCCTTATAACATCAATGCCTCTTTCATCAGAAGCATTTAGCTCTAAAAAATTCTGATGCCATTTATCCTTAAATAGTTTTTTTGCAATTATTAAAGCCAAAGTGGTCTTTCCAGTGCCAGCAGGCCCTGCAAATAACAGATGAGGCATATTTTTATTATCAACAAATGCCTTTATCCTCCTAACAATCTCTTTCTGTCCTTTAATCTCTGAGAAATCTTGCGGCCTGTACTTTTCTGTCCAAATCGCATGTTCCATTTTACAGAAGGATAGTTATAACTGGTTTATATATTTATTGATAGAAAAAAATTAAATAATATCCTCTTCAGCTATAACCATAAAATCTCCAATAGCTATAACTGCGCTAAAAGGAATTAGAATATTGCCTTCCTTATCTTTTTCAAGCTCTAATTTTTCAGTATAAGCTGTTGGATTGCGAAGAACTAAATGGATTAATTCTCCTGATCTGGTCTCAAATATTATGTCTCCTACTTCACCAAACCTCTTCCCCGTCTTAGAAACAACAGTCTTTCCCAGTAATTGCCTTGAAAATTTTTTTTCTTCTTCAGCCATTATTACCCCTCTTTGCTTTGATAATTAAATTAAGTAATATTTAAAGTTTTCTATTTAAGGTGGTTTTATTCAAGGTTTTAATTTTATTGTTTATTAAGCTGTTATTATAACATTGTTGTTTTAATCCGCACGAGTTACATTTGTTTGGGTTAGTAGTAAATTCAGGCACTTTATCACTATTTATAGTTAATTGTACCTTGTTTATTAAAGAATTTACTTCATGCAATAAAAAAAAGTTTATAGCAATTTGCCTCTTTTGCTTTACATCTAAATAATTTACAAAACCCTCTTTTACCTTTTGTTTAAATTTCTCTTCCAATAATAAGGCATATGCTCCTACTTGAATCTTATGATTGGGCCATACATTCTCTTTCGGACAATTACCTGTCTTTAGCTCAATTGGAACTATTCCATTGGTATAAATCTCAATTTGGTCAATAACCCCTTTTAAATTCAGTTTATCTGAATCAATAAAAATCTCTGACTGTATCTTCGGAGTAAGTCTCTCCCATAATTCCTCTCCAAAAACCATGTGTGTTTCCATAAAATTAAATACATTATTAGCCCTTGCCTCAGATTCTTCTATAATTAAAGGCCACGTGTCCTTAAAAAGTTGTTTTGAAGAAATATCTACTTTTTTTAATTCTTCCTTATACTTTGATATTGTCTTTCTCAAAAACCTTGATGTTTCTTTTTTATATATTTCTTTCAACTCCTCTAACGTTTTCTTTTCTTTAATGCTCTTTACAATATTTTCTTCTTCTTTATTAATTAAATCATAAGTTTCATGCCTTATAGTTCCCTTTATAGTTGATTCCTTTACCGGCTCAATTAACCCTAAAACATATTGTAAGTATAGTTTTCTCTTGCAATACATATAAGATGTCAACATTGACACAGAAAGTTTCATATCAATAAAAATTAAGTTTTAGTTTAAATACCTTACGCACACTTGGCTAGTGGGATTAATTACTTTACCTAAGAAAGCCTAACTATTGCTTCAGATAATCTAACTAGCCTTTCTAGAAGACCGTGTACTCCATGATGGTCGTGTTTTTCGGCTTTTACCTCTTTATTTAAGTCATTAAGAAACCGTTTATAATATTCAAATAATTCTAAGGCAAATTCTTTATCATTTAATGCATCTCTTGGTCCACCATCTGTTTCAGGAAATTGATAACTCAAGGTAGGATATGTGCTAACATGATTTAATACATCTTGATATAGGTTAGGAAACAGATTCTCAATTCCACTATCCCTAGCTAGAAGGTTTATAGCTTGTCTAAATTGTTTCTCAACCTTACGAAGCTGTATAATTAAGGCATCTTTTTCATTTATCATTCTTTATTTATATATTACAAATTAAATATATTTAAATTTATCTGTATGTTATAATGGGGTTGCGAGGAATTTCAATGCTCAAGATTAAACTTGCAACACTTTGAACCCCGATCACGACGTCCCGAACGTCGTATGATAGCCAAGTTACACTACAACCCCGAATATAAACTTTATTTTAATATTAATATTTAAATTTTTCATTGATTGCTAACTGAATTGGATATGAAGAAATAATAAAAATATTTAAATATAAGTCTTATTAAATTAAAATTATGTTTGTTCCTACTAGGATGTTTTTGACAAAAGGGGTTGGCATTAACAGGGACCGCCTTGCTTCTTTCGAAGCTGCTCTTAGAGATGCTGGAATAGAAAACTGCAACCTTGTTTATGTTTCGAGCATTCTTCCTCCTTATTGTAAAATAATCCCTAGAGAAGAAGGTCTAAAATTATTAAAACCAGGACAAATAACGTTCTGCGTTATGGCAAGAACTGAAACAAATGAACCAAATAGGCTGGTGTCTTCTTCTGTTGGGGTTGCTGTTCCGAAAGACAGCAACAACTATGGCTATCTTTCTGAGCATCATGGTTACGGCGAGACTGCCAAAAAATCAGGAGAATATGCTGAAGATTTGGCTGCAACAATGTTAGCAACCACTTTAGGGGTTGAATTTGACCCGGATAAGGCTTGGGAAGAAAGGGAGCAGATTTACAAAGCATCAGGTAATATATTCAAAACTACGCACATTTGCCAGTCATCTGAAGGTAATAAAGATGGTTTGTGGACAACTGCAATTGCTGTAGCTGTATTAATTTTAGATAAAATTCCTAACGCAGAAAATGCTGTTCCAGTATCTCAGCAAACAACGTCTAATCATTTAAATTAAATTCTAAATCTCAGAAACATTTTTATACTATATTCTTTAGCTAAATATTATGGATATTCAATCTAGATTAAATTTAATAAAAGAGGTTGGGGAAGAGATTATAACAGAACAAGAACTAAAAACATTGTTAGAAACTAAATCTAAGCCTGTTGCATATGATGGTTTTGAGCCTTCAGGATATTCTGTCCATATTGCGCAGGGCCTTCTTCGTGCTATAACTGTGAATAAGATGCTCAAGGCAGGTGTCAAATTTGTTATGTATGCTGCTGATTGGCATGGATGGGCAAATCTAAAGTTGGGTGGAGATTTAGACAAAATCCATATCGCTGGAGATTATCTTGTTGAGATTTGGAAAGCCTGTGGTATGGATACTGAGAATGTAAAGATGATCAGGGCTACTGATATAGTATATAAAAAAAGTTACTGGAAAACTGTAGTGAGGATTGCTCAAGCTGCAACTCTAAAAAGATTGGTTCGTTGTTCTCAGATAATGGGAAGAAAAGAGAGTGACACTTTATCAGGATCGCAGATAATTTATCCATGTATGCAAGCAGCTGATGTTTATGAGATTGGAGCAGATATAACTTCTTTAGGAATAGACCAAAAAAAAGTATATGTATTATGTAGAGAAATTGCACCAAAACTTGGATTATGGAAACCTGTTATAGTAAGCCACCATATGTTAATGGGTTTATTAGAACCACCCAAGGATGTGAAGGATCCTGTTGAAAGGGCTATAGCTATGAAAATGTCAAAATCTATGCCTGATTCCGCAATATTTATGACAGATAGTCAGGAAGATATAAAGAGGAAAATTAACAAAGCTTTCTGTCCTGAAGGAGTAGCTGATGAAAACCCCATCTTAGAATACTGTAAATACATTATTTTTGAGAAATTTAAAGAATTCAAAGTTGAAAGACCAGCTAAATTTGGTGGAGATATTAGCTTCGGAAGTTATGATGAGTTAGAAAAATCGTTTATTAAAAAGGAGCTTCATCCTATGGATCTTAAACAAGCAACTGCTAATTATATTAATCAACTTCTTTCTCCTGTGAGAAAACATTTCGAAACAGGAAAAGCAAAGAAATTATTAGAACAGGTAAGAAGCTTTAAAATTACAAGGTAGGTTGTAATTTAAGATTTATCGGAATTCCTTTAGAAAAATCCAGACTATTTATTCTTTCATTCTTTATTTTTAAAATTAGATTCTCTTTCTTAAACAAAAAATTCCAAGCTTCTTCTTTAGAACATAAAGATTCAACCCACTTTGGCATAAACGGTTGATATTTACCATTATTTATTGGATATTGCTTCTCCAATGCTTTGATTTTAGTTTTAAAGTCTGCCTTAATTGCTAAATTTCTTATCTCTTTTTGTAGTGGATGACAACTTCTGTATTCACCATATTTTCTTGAAGTTATTTTTTTCATCATATTTATGAACTTATGAACTTTATCAGGCCTTATACTGTTTTCTGCAGCTTTAATGAAAAATTCAAGTTGTTGTACTATTTGTTTAGAACCATAATTCTCTGATAAGTGATTTAAGGAGCCAGGGGCAAATCTAATCCTGTATAAATATCTACTTTTACTTTTAGAATATGAAACATAGTTTCTTTTGCCTTGCATGGTTGATGTAGGAATTAGATTTAAGACATTAACAAATGCAGAGTAATCTATGTTTGGTGATGTTGCCAAATCTATTATTGGTGATGGCTTGAAACTGTATGTGCCATCTCCATCAAATACTCCTTGAAAATACTCCTGAGTTGAGTCTAATTCTCTCAAGAAGTTATAAGGAATACTCTTTTTATATCCAGAGGTAAGGGATTTATTTATTTTTTGTACAAGATCCTTCTCTTTCAGTTTATTCATAAAGACTGGTGAAACTGAAGAAATATTGGTTTTAAATACTGTTTTGTTGGATTTTTTGTCTAGTACAACGTAAGTGTTACTTATCTTTTTTTTATTTTTGAAAATAGGAAATACTCTCTGAATGAATTGAGGGTACCAATACCCCTGAAAAATGTCTGAACTTCCTACTTGATAAGTGAATGAAAAATCACTACCATTATTCCTTAAATGACCGTCTGAAAGAAATAAACCTAAAAAATATAAATTATGCTTCGAGAATGAAAAAACATCCTTTTCATATATTATAGGCAAATTTTTGTTAGTCTTCCAGCTTCTTATTCCTCTTTCATTTATATCTATCTTGTTATAAAGTGAGGATGTTAGTAAACCATATTTGTGAGAATTATCTAAATGGTGCTTTAACTCATTCCAGTACTTATCATAAACATACGCATTTCCTTTTGGATGTGTAACCCAAAACGAAGGTACTGGACATCCTTCAATCTTAATTCGATTTAAGTTACAAAGAGGACAAAAATAAGAGAATCCGTGCTTACACCCATTTCCACTATGTCTCGTTGTATTAAAATTTTCAACAATAATTGGTTTTCTGACTCCACTGAGCCAACCTTGGATCGCTCTTTGACTAATTTTGTTATCTGTAATCTTTGAAATGTACTTGGATAGGTCGCTCTTTGTTCGAAATCTCTTATCTTTAAGTTGTTTTTGTATGAATTTCCAAAATGATTTTGATAAGGCATAATATTTCTTGCCTTTTCCTCCATGAAGTACTCTAAGTTCTGGGTATGTGTTTTTTAAATGATGCGATGTCATTTCAAATCACTCAACCCATGATTAAATCTTCTTTTTAAATGATTTTAGGAAATCTTTCCAAAATCATAATTTAAAGGGATTAAAAATATCAAAGATTTGAAATATACGAGCACCTTTAAATACCTTACGCGCACTTGGCCAGTGCTTGTGGGTGGGTTATATGGGCTGATTATTTCATCAAAAAGGTTATAAATGCAATCAAAAACCACAGAGGTTATAAACATGAATAAAACTGAAATAAAAAACATCACTAAAAGCTGCCTTATAGCTTCTAGAATATTAACCAAGTGCATAAAAAACATTAAAAAATTTAAAAACGAACTAGAAGTTGCTCAATTCTTAAAAAAAGAGGCAAAAAAAAATAAATGCACTTTAGCTTTTAAGCCAATTGTTGCTATTGCAAATAATGCTTCTATTATCCATCATAAACCAACTAATAGAAAATTAAAAAAGGGTTTTTTAATCCTAGACTTCGGAGTTAAGTACAAAGGTTATTGCTCTGATATGACAAGAACAATATACATTGGAAACCCTACTAAAAGAGAAAAACGCCTTTATAATTTGGTTCTAAAAACGCAACTTTTGGCTATAAAAAAAATAAAAGTTGGAATGAAAGCTTGTGAGGTTTATAATATAGCAGTAAAAAGATTAGGTAACTATAAAAAATATTTTAAACACAGACTAGGTCATGGTGTTGGCAAAAGAATCCATGAATCTCCAAGTCTAGGCCCAAAAAACAAAAGAAGAATAAAAGATAACATTATCTTAACTATAGAGCCGGGCATATATTTTAAAAAAAAGTTTGGCATTAGAATTGAAGACACTGTTTTATTAAAAAATAATAAAGTTAAGATATTGACAAAAGTTCCAAAGAAATTAATAATAGTAAAGTAAAGATTTTTATATCATTTTAATTTCTTCTTAAATATGATTAACCAAGATTTAGCAGATTTTGCAGTAAAATATGCATTAAGATTAGGAGCAAGTTATGCAGAAGCTAGATTGGAGAATATACAGGCAAACGGCTTTGTTTTAAAAAACGGCATCTTAGAGGTATCTGGGTTTGAAAGAAATACTGGAATTGGAATTAGGTTGATAAAAGATGGCATTTTAAGCTTTGCATCAACAGATGATTTAAAAAAAAAAGAAATTGCTGCCTTAATTAAAAATTCTTTACAAATTCAGAAAAACTCTTCTAAATTAAAGGAATGTGATTTAAATTTTTCAGAAAAAAAAGCTGTAAAATCAAAAGATATTGTAAAGCAAAAAATTAATATTAAAAATGTTGGCCCGGAAGAAAAATTAGATTATGTCATGGACGTAGAAAAAAGCATTAAAAGTAAAAATGTTCCTTTTAGATACCTTTCCTTAACAGACCATTTAAGCAAAAAATATTTTGTTGATTCTGACGGAACTAAGATTTATTCAGAAATTCCATACATAGGTTTTTATTATGTTATAACAATAAAAGAATCCAATAAAACACTGCAGAGATATTGGCAATATGGCAACAGTAGCGGTTGGGAAATAACTAATTATTGGAATATAAGCAAAGATTTAATTGAACAAGTAAAGGCATTAAGAGATAATATAAGAGAAGGGATCAAAGCACCAAAAAAAAAAATAGATTTGGTAATAGGCCATGAAGTAACTGGCATTATTGTGCATGAAAGCTGCGGCCACCCTTACGAGGCAGATAGAGTATTTGGAAGAGAGGCTGCACAGGGAGGTGAGTCATTTATCACAAAACAAATGATTGGAGAAGATATCAGCAATCCTATTGTAAATGTTGTTGATGAACCAAATATTAATAATTTTCCTGCGTATTACCAATTTGATGACGAGGGTGTTAAAGCAAAAAAAAAATATTTGATTAAATATGGAAAAATAAATGAGCTGTTACATAACAGAGAAACTTCTTTTAAAATGGGTATAAGAAGTAATGGTTCTGCAAGAGCCTCCTCCTATAACAAAGAGCCTATTGTAAGGATGTCTAATACCTTTATGTTACCTGGTGACTATAAAGAAGAAGAATTATTTGAAGATATAAAACTTGGTGTTTACATTAAAAACTTTGGAGAATGGAATATAGATGATAAAAGATTGCATCAAAGGTATATAGGTAATGAATCTTATTTGATTAAGAACGGTAAAATAAAGGAATCTATTAGGAAGCCAATTCTAGAAATTTCTACCTTTGGTTTTTACAGGGCAATAGATGCACTTTCAAATAAAATTAGGATATATGCTGCAGTCTGTGGAAAAGGAGAACCATTACAAGGGATTAATGTTGGTTTAGGAGGCCCTTTAGTCAGGTTAAGAAACATTAAGTTAGGAGGTAAATCTAATGCAACCCTTACTAAGATATGTTAACAAAAAACTAATTCAAAAAGGAGCAGATGATATAGTTTTAGTCCTAGAAAAAAAAAAAAATAATCAAATAAAATTCACAAACAACAACATCACAAGCATTAATTCTTGGAGCGAGAATATAATTTCTGTGTTTTGCTCAATAAAAAAAAAAATTGTAGTTAGTAACCTAGAAGATTTCTCTAAAAAAGGGGTAAATGATTTAATTAAAAATATATTCAATTTCCAGAGAACAATAAAACCAAAAGAGGATTATTATGGAATTGCTAAAGGCCCTTTTAATTATAAAAAAATAGAAAGAACATATGATAAAAAAATCATTAACTTAGGAGATAATGCCGTTGATTTAGTTGAAGACGGAATAAATACCGCATTAAATCACGGTGCTGATAGATCTTCTGGATTATTAGAATTTGGAAATTTTGAAATATTCTTACTTACTTCAAATAATGTTGAGGCAAATGACAAAGGAACCAATATTTATTATTCTATCAGGGTTTTTAATAAAGATGGTTCTGGACATAAAGTTGGTTGTGATAGGTTTCTAAAAAATCTTAAATTAGAATTAATATCTAAAGAGGCTGCTATAACTGCAAAAGAATCAAGAAATCCTAAGCACGTTCTACCTGGAAAATATGATATAATTTTTGATGTAATGCCTTTTGCAAATCTGCTAAATCATGTAACAATCTCTTCTTCAATTGCTGCTGTTGAGTCTGGACTTTCCTTTTTTATTAATAAACTAAATAAGAAAGTTGCTAATAATAATTTTACTTTAATAGATAATGGGGCGTTACAAAATGGTTATAACTCAGTTAAATTTGATCATGAAGGTGTTCCAACAAAAAAAAATATAATAATTGATAAGGGCATTCTAAAAACATATTTGTGCAATACTTCTTATGCTAAAAAATATAATACAAAAACAACAGCTAATGCTGGCCTAATAGACCCCCACCCCTTTAATATCATATTAAAAAAAGGAAACTATAACAAGGAAGAATTAATTAAAGAGGTTAAGAAGGGTTTATACGTAACAAACACATGGTATACAAGATTCCAAGATTATGTTAAGGGAGATTTTTCTACTATGCCGAGAGATGCTGTTTTTTTTATAGAAAACGGTAAGATAAAACATTCTGTAAAAGATATTAGGGTGAGTGATAATTTATTGAATATATTAAAAAATATAAGATGTATTGGTAATAAAACTGAACAAGTAATTGGATGGGAAATTGAAATTCCAACTATAACGCCAACGGTTTTAGCAAAAAATATAAATATAACTAGGTCAACTGCATAGGGAATGAAAACCAAAGATAAGAACATATTGGATAGTGTAATATATAATTATGCAACTAATATTCCTCAGTTAGAAGAAGAAAATAAAATATTAAAAGAAACAATAGGAAGACTAAAAGAAGAGTTGAATAAGTTTAGAGATCCTCCTTTAATGGTTTGTGAGATATCAGATATTATTGGTAATCAGGCAATAATATCAATACCTAACGGCAATAGATTTTCTGTAAACATTAGTTCGGAATGTGAAAAAATTAATCCGGGTGACTTGGTTTTAGCAGAGCAGAAAAACTTAACCGTAATGCAAAAAATACCATTAACTAGACGATTCAATGTTGAAAAATTTGTAATAGTAGAAAAACCAAAAATATCTTGGCAAGATGTCGGTGGTCTTGATGACCAAATTAGAGAAATACAGGAGGTTGTTGAATTGCCTTTAAAAAAACCCGAATTATTTAAAAAAGTTGGAATTCAGCCACCAAAAGGAATTTTACTTTATGGAGAGCCTGGAACTGGAAAAACTTTATTGGCAAAGGCTGTTGCCTCTTCCACAAATTCTACATTTATAGAGATTGTTGGCTCTGAGTTAGTCCAAAAATTCATTGGCGAAGGTGCAAAGCTGGTTAAGGAAATATTTCAGTTGGCAAGGAATAAAGCGCCATCTATTATATTCATTGACGAACTTGACAGCTTAGCTGCAAAAAGAATGGAGATTGGAACTTCTGGCGAAAGAGAGGTAAACAGAACTTTTATGCAGCTTTTGGCAGAAATTGATGGTTTTAAACATTTAGGTAATGTAAAGGTTATTGGTGCAACAAACAGAAGAGATATTCTAGACCCTGCTGTTCTAAGACCTGGAAGGCTTGATAGATTAATTAAAATACCTATACCAGATAAAAAAGCCAGAGAATCTATATTTAATATACACACAAGAAATATGACGCCTGATAAAAAGATTAATACAAACAAACTCATAGATGAGATGGAACATTTTTCTGGTGCAGAAATTAAAGCAGTTTGCACAGAAGCAGGTTATTTTGCAATAAGGAAGAATAAAACAAAAGTCATAGAAGATGATTTCTTAAAGGCAATAAAGAAAGTTAAGGAAAAAGAAGAAGCTGAAGGAGAAGATTACATGCACATGTTCGGTTAATTTTTTTTTTTTTTTTTTAATGATTTTATTTTTTTTTATTGAATTCTAAAAATAAAAATGCATGTGCTAACCAGTTACTTCCGTTAATCATTGCTTTCGCTCATCTGGTGTTCACTAGTATCATCGCACATGCAATAAGTAAGAATTAACTTGATTATTTAATATTTTTGTTCTTTTCACAAAGGTCGTAAAGAACATTATAGGCTTTCATCAAATCTTTTTCTTTGAAAAAAATAATTATTTCAGGAATACAGCTCATTACCTCAATTATATTTATATTATTCATAGAAAGTTCAGATGTAAGAACAGCAACAACACCTGGTGTTGACCAAGTGCGCTCATCAAGATGTATTGTAACTTCAGCCAAGCCTTGGTCTATTTTTTTTATTTTTTTATATTCTTCTAAAATCCACACAAACCCTATATACTCTAGGAGAAAACTGACCGCATTTAACTAATTTTAATATTTTATACTTTTTTTCTTGTTTCTTACAAGCCTTATCTATTTTCTTTATTGCTTTATCAAATTCTTCTTCATTTAAAAAATCGTAAAAATGGATTATTCCTTTTTTCTTTACAGTTTTTAATGCTAAATCTAAATAGTTCTCTGCACCTTTTGGCAAAGGCATTAAAACTCTATCAAACTTTTTCTTTAATTTTGGAATTATTTTCCTTACATCTCCTAAAAATAACTTAACATTTTTTATTTTATTTAATTTTAAATTCTCTAACGCATATTTATGTGCAATTGGATTTATTTCAATACCATAAATCTCCTTAGCTTTAGTATTTTTAGCAATAACACATGGATAAGGCGCAACACCTGAAAACATTACCAAAATACTTTCTCCATCTTTTACTTGCAAAAAAATCCTTTTTCTTTCAGTAGCCATTCTAGAAGAAAAATAAACTTTCTCAGGATTTAATTTCAACCTCACATTGTTCTCTTTATGTGCTGTTTCTTTTCTTCTCTCACCTGCTATAATCTTTAATTTAGGTAATCTATATTTGCCAGAATTTTTTTTTTTTTTTTTTAAGATTACTTTTACATTCCTATGTGTTTGTAGTAATTTCTTTGCAACCTTTTTTTCATTTTTATCAATATCATTAATAATTATTAGGTCACCAACAATATCATAAGAAACCATTTTAGAAAAAGTCTCCTAACCCTTTTTGTGGTATTAAAGATCTCATTTTTAATGCTCAGAAATCCACTAGGGATTTCTGTTTTTTTTTTTCCTTTTCTTTCATTAACCTTTCTATACCGCTGTTAACCCTTTCCTCAGAAAAATCGTGCTCATCCACTAACAACTTCAGAACTTTTTCTTTATCAATATCCTTCCATTCTAACTTAAATTTGTCTGTAACAGGTATGTTCTTGAATAAATCAAAAACCTCTTTCCAAGAAAATTTAAAATAATCTTCCCATTTAACTTCTTTGAATAATTTGTCAAAATTTGTTTTATACTTCTTTAAAAGTTCTAAAGCCCTTTTCGGACCAATGCCTTTAATGCCTCCTGGATTATAATCAGTCCCGACCAACATTCCCAAAACAATTAATTGGTTTTGGTCTACTCCTAGCTTGTTTAGATTTTCTGCTAATTCAATAATCTCTGGTTTAAATATTTCATATGCGAGTTTATTTGTTTTTTTTTTTTTTCCGACAACAGAAAGGTTTCTTACTAAGTTGGGTGCCCCAAACAACAAAGCATCAGCATCCTGAGATGCGACTGCAAACGCTTTTTTTTTTTTTACTAAATAAGCTGCCTGTGCTTCTCCTTCGGAAGGAGCCTCAATAATAGGAACTCCTAAAGCGCTAATAAGTTTTTTTGCTTCTTCAATCATCTCTCCTGTTAATTTTGTTGTTCTCGCAGCATATTTTCTCATCTCTTCTAAATCTTCTTTCTTCACAGCCTCTTCATACTTTTTCTGTGCCTCTATTTTTAGTTCAGCCCTTTTTTCCCTTTCCTCATGCTTTAATTTTGGTGGTTCACCATCAAAAACATAAACCAGCTTTATACCTGATTCCATTAACTTAGTTGATCTTGTAAATAACCCTGCTAAATGGGATGTTACTCTGCCTTTAGAATCTATTAGTAAACTCCCATCTCTCTGCCTGATTGTAGTTAAAAACTGGTACAAAAAAAGATGAGAATCTACAGCAATAATTTTATTAGCTAAATCATTAAGATTAATTTCCTTCCTTGACAATAACTCTGTAATTTGAACTCCCATTTTTGACTCAGTTAAAAATGGGGCTTGAAAATCGTAGATTTTCTTTGTCCCATTTTACAATTGCTTTACTTTTAAACCTTTGAATTCTTTTTCTAGCAGTTCATTTGCTTTTTTTGTAAGTTCACCTGTGGTTATAAACAAAACAGGAAGTTTTTTTGATTGTCCTTGAATGTATACAGAACTTAAATCTCCGTCATTAATTTTTTTCTTTTTTTTTGCTTTGCAAAAATATTTTAAGTTACCAACCGGGCTCGGAATTTCAACCAACATCTCTATATCTTTATTTTTTCTTATAATTTTTTTATCAATAATGTTTATTTTATTTCTGCTAAAGTACTGTTGGATTTTATCATGGAATTCGTCAGTTAAGGTAACTTCTTTCTTAACTGTTTTTATTTCTTTTTGCTCATCTTCTTTTAATGGTTTTTGCACTTCTTTTTTTTTTTCTTTTTCTTCAGTCTTTGTAGAAGGCATTAGTTCTATCTTAATTAGATCCTCAGCCTCCTTATTCGGCAATAAATACCATTTCCAAAAAATTTCTGATTTGTCCTGATAATCAACTTTTAGAGGAAATGCAAAATCCTTCATATTCCTTAAAGTAACCCTTGAAACAGGATCTAGACTTGTATCCCTTAAAACCTTGTTTTGTTTTAATAAGTCATAACTTTTTTTTTCTTTTTCATGTAGTTTATTAGCAAAATCTTGAAGTCTATGCTCCTGGCCAGGCAAGTAATACAATGGACTGTCACCAATTTTGATATTAGATATTTTAACCAAATTATTTGAAGAAAGTTCAGATAAATAAGCAGAAGCCATAAGTATATTGGTATTAATCTCTTTAGATATCTGTGCTGGAATAACAGGGCCTTTTATCCTTATTAGTTGTAGTATCTTCTCTTTTGCGTCGTTCATAATCATTAAAATAGAATATATGTTTATATATTTTATTGTGAGGTATTATACATAACCTATTATGGCCTTATCCATCTTATTTCATAATAAGTTACGCTGTTTTCATTATCAACAATTCCTATCATTAACCTTTTCCGTGTAGAATGCGCAACCCTGTTTTTTGCTGCAAACTCGTACCAAGTTAAACTAGAACTCTCAGCAACAGGATAAACAATCCATCTGGCATGGTCTTCTCCTGGCTTTACACCCCTGTCATATACCCTAAATTCTGCTCCAAATTTTAAAGCTGTTTTTATAATATAGCCTCTGTCTCTTATATCCTTAAAAACACAGTATCTTGTCCAAAACTGTGGCTCAAGCCTTTGACTTTTTTTTAAGAAATTATCAAAATCAATTCTTTTATTTTTTCTGTCTACAATTTTTATTTTTTTTTTTTCTAGAAGATAAAGCCCCTCTATTAGAGAAAGCTGAACCTTTCCGTCCTCTAATAAAGTACCATACCTGCTCTGATTATAAAATTCTCTAGCAGCATCAGAGTTTTCTGTTAAAATTCTTTCTTTTGCAAATATTGCTTTTATATTTTTTTTTTTTTTGTTTTTTATTATTTCTTTTTCTTCTTCTTTTGTCATATTTAGTTAGATATTTTGATTTACTTAAAAAATCTTTCTTTATACATATTTATTTTCTATATTGAAAATAAGTAAAGTAACTAATATATACTTAGAAATTAAAAAATATTATAAACAAACACAAATTAACATTCATAAAATGGAAATAACATTTTTAGGAACAACAAGCATGGTTCCGACTAAAGAAAGAAACCATATTGCCACTTTTATTAATTATGGCTCTGAAGGGATTTTAATTGATTGTGGAGAGGGTACTCAAAGGCAGATGAAAATATCTGGAATTAAAGTTACTAAAGTAACTAAAATTTTAATCTCACATTGGCACGGAGATCATATCCTTGGTTTGCCAGGGCTAATACAAACAATGGCTGCCTCTGAATATAACGGCGTTTTAGAGATTTATGGCCCTGTTGGAATAAAAAAAAGAATTAAGGATATATTTGATGTTTTTATTTTTGACAAAAATATTCAAATAAAAGTAAAAGAAATCAAAAAAAAGAAGTTCTATGACGGAAAATATTTTTATTTGGAGGCTTTAGAATTAAGCCATGGAATAAAATGTTTTGGATTTAATTTTATAGAAAAAGACCATAGAAGGATTAACATAAGGAAGATAAAGGAATTGGGAATTCCAGAATGCCCTTTATTGGGAAAATTGCAGGAAAACAAATCAATTGTTTTTAAAGGTAAGAAAATAACACCAGAAGAAACAACATATGTGGTTAAAGGTAAGAAAATAACAATAATTTCTGATACTCTTGTCTGTAAAAATTGTTATGAGCTGTCTAAAGATGCTGATTTATTGATTTGTGAAGCATCATATAAATCAGACTTAGAGGAAAAAGCACAGGAATATAAGCATTTAACTGCAAAACAGGCAGCACAAATAGCAAGCATAAGTAATGTAAAAAGGCTAATATTGACGCATATAAGCGCCAGATACAAAGACCCAAAAGAGATAGAAGAAGATGCTAAACAAATCTTTGACAATGTTGTTGTTGCATATGACTTAATGAAGGTTAAGGTATAATGTCAACAAAATCTAAAGGAATAAATGCTGAAAGAGAGCTTATACACATGTTTTGGGCTAAAGGTTTTGCTGCCCTAAGAGTAGCTGGCTCTGGTTCTTCTAAATATCCTTCTACAGACCTTATAGTTGGCAATAAAGACAAGAAATTAGCAATTGAATGCAAAACAACAAGAGAACAAAAAAAATACATTTCTAGGGAAGATATAGAGCAATTAAAATCCTTTTCTACCTTATTTGGCGCTTTAGCCATTGTAGCTGTTAAATTTAAGGGTTTTGACTGGTTTTTCCTTTTTTTGGATGATTTAGGACAAAAAGAAAAAAGTTATTATATAGATATAGACATAGCAAAAAATAAAGGGCTGTTATTTGAGGAATTAGTAGAAAAAATATAATTATTAATTAGTAATGAATTTAGCCCCTTCTTAACAAAAAAAAAAAATTCTTATCAAATAAAAACAAAAAACTTTTATTTTTTTTTATTAAAAACCTATTTAACCTTATTTTAATAATATAAAAATCGAAAAGTTTTTAAATGTTTTTAACCATAGAATATAGAACAAAATGAAGATTACAAATAAGATCATAGAAGATGTTTCAACAGAGGTTGCTGGTGAAGACGTAGTTCCACTAGTAAAGAATCTGAAGAATAAAAAAAACGTCTCTGAATTCAAATTAGCTGAAAATATAAAAAAAGAGGTAAATGAGGTTAGAAATATGTTATATAGGCTTTATGATGCTAACCTTGTCTCCTTTATAAGAAGAAAGGATAAGAAGAAAGGCTGGTACATTTATTATTGGACATTTAATTTAAAAAGGGTTAAATACCTTATTAAAGATTTAAAAAAAAAAAAAGTAGAAAAGCTAAAGGAGAGGTTAGAAAGAGAACTTAGCAGTCATTTTTTTATTTGTAACAAAAATTGCATAAGGCTGGATTTTGAACAAGCAACCGGTTTTAGTTTTAAATGCCCTGAATGCGGTGAATTAATGAACCAAGAGGACAATGCTGGAACTATTAAAAAAATAGAGGAAGAGGTAAAAACCTTACAAAAAGAGTTAAAGAACTAAAATTTTTTTATTTATTTTACTAACCAGGGGTAATTTAGCTTTAGTTCTTGGACAAATATTTCTGGCTCAAAAATACCTATCTCTGAAATTATTGATTTAACCAAATTTGGTTTTATTATTGATTTTTTTTTTATTTTTGGAGTATAGTTCAAAGAGTGTGTATAACAATAAACAGGTATATCAAGTTCTTTTGCTTTTTTTATTAATTGTACAGAATCTTTATTGGTGAATATATTTGCATGAGAATCTATTCTATCAATATGCACCAAAGCCAAATCTATATGTTCAAAGTTAACTTTTTTATCTTTTAATGAGGTAACAAAATTGATTTTTATGTTCTTGTTTTTGGTGATATTCAATAACTGTGGAAGTAGGGGATTTTTTTCAGTTGTCAGGACAGTATATGTATGCTTAACTTTTTTTAATATGTTTTTTATTATCTTCTCCTCCGCCTTATCAACAAGATTCATAACCTCCTCTGCTCTTTTTTGTATTTTTTCTCTCAAATGCTCAACATCCTTCCCCTCTAAGTCTGAAAAAATATAACTTAAAACATTTTTTAGATGCAAATCACTTTTATCTATTTTTATTTTTTCTAATTTATTAATAAACCTTGTTTTTGTTATAACATTTAATTTATCAGATTCTCCTAGTAATAATTCAATTTTTTTTTTTATTCTCTCTTTTTTACGATATACCATCTTAGAAATAGATATTAATAAAAACTAGTTTAAATACTTTTTCATAAAAAAAAAAAATTTTTATTTATTTCTTTTTGGTAAGTTTTTTCTCTATCTTTAGCTCCTCTCTTACAATCTTTGTTGCTATTTTTTCAATATGCATTTCCATTCTTGCTATCCTGCGCTCCATTAAAACCAACACCCTCAAAGAATAAACAATTGCAGCTAAAGTTCCGATTATTACAGAAAGTATAACTCCTTGTATGTCTAACATTCTATCACCTTCTTTTTATTTTAAATTATAAGTTATAATAAATAGTAGTATATAAAGTTATCGAAACCTTTTTGGGTTTCGGGAACTTTATACTTAGAAATGTTATACATTTCTCTCGTATAAAGTTTTTGATAAATTAAAGTTTAAAAAAAAAAAAAAAAATTATTCAACAGACTTCATCTTTTTCCATTCTGAATCAAAGAAATCTTGCAAAGTTGATGCAAATAATTTTGTTTTTACCCAAATTCCAACATCATAGCTTGAATGTATATCCTTATCATCCAATAACATAAACATTATTTCATCACTATCAACTATGCAGAATCTGCTTTTACTTGTAGTATTCTTTATCTCAGCTATCTTAGAAATACTATTTGCTATTTTTGATGTTTCTTTTGTGATTGGTGCTGCTATCTTTATTTTAACTCCTCTTTCTTTGGCCTTTGTTAATGCTCTTTTTAATGATTCTACTTTTCTTATTAAACCAGATTCAGTAGTCATTATCGTCACGCTTTTCTTACTATTTTTTATCATAGTCTCAAGGTGTTGATAGATAGAACTTCTTCCTCTAAAAGATCCTGAAAGGTCATTTGGTTCAACTGATTCAATGCCTTGTTTATGAAGTAATGTCAACTCACTTAATATATCGCTTTGTTTAAGCTCTTCCATTAACATTGCTCTTTCTTGTGCCTCTTCTTCTAATTTCTTCTTTACCCTCTCAATTACCTCTTCAGGCGGAACTGCTATATACTTTATTGGCTTACCTAGCTTCATTATTATGAATCCTTTTTTCTCTAAACTTTCTAGAACATCATAACTTCTGCTTCTTGGTACATTTGCAATATCAGAAAGCTCTCCTGCAGTTGAAATCCCACGAGACAATAAAGCAGTCCACAACTTGCTTTCATACGTATTTAGACCAAAATCTTTTAATTTATTTAAAAAGCTTTTTTGAATAATCATTTTATACTCCCTGTTTTATATATTATTAAATAGTTAATTCAAAATATAAGACTTGAAATGTAGAACTAATATTTAAATCTTTCGTTTTTATTACTATTTTAAAGTAGCAAAATTACCCTTTTGGTGGTTATATGACAAGTAGATTTATATATTAGCGTAATTATACAAAAAAAAAAATGGAATACGAGAAATTATTGAAAGAGGCAAGGAAAATGTTGCCTGAGTCTATTTTAAAAAAAGAGCGCTTTGAAGTACCAAAGGTAATAGGGCATATACAAGGCAATAAAACAGTCATTAGTAATTTCCACCAGATTGCATATTCCCTAAGAAAAGATGTTAATCATCTGGTTAAATATGTTTTAAAAGAGTTAGCAGCTCCTGGTAATTTAACAAAAACCGCTTTAATAATAGGAACAAAAGTAAGTGCCTCTAGAATTAATGAAAAAATAAACCAGTATGTAAAAGGATATGTGCTATGCCCTGAATGCGGTAAACCTGATACTAAAATTGAGAAAGAAGGTAATTTCTTGTTCATAAAGTGCACAGCATGTGGTGCTAGGCGTAGCATAAAATCTAGGATATAATAATGATTGCAAAAATTCATAAAACATTTGATGGTAGAAATGTTCTTGCTGTTTGTGATTCAGATTTATTAGGTAAGAAATTTGAAGAAAAAGATTTGCAGATTGATTTGAATTCTGCTTTCTATAAAGGCGAAGAAAAAAGTGAAAAAGAAATCTTAGAATTATTCAAAAAAGCTTCTACAATAAATTTAGTTGGGAAAAAATCTGTTGAATTAGGGATAAAAGCGGGTATTATTGACAAAGAAAAAGTGATAAAGATTAAAGGTGTGCCTCACGCGCAGGTATTATTATAAATATCAGCCAAACCACTTTCCTAATCCTTCTTGTTTTTCCTTTTCTTTTCCAAAAACCCCCTCTATCCTCCTTTTGGTTAATTCTAAACTTTGTTTAAGATAAACAGGCACGTTATATTTATTAGCTAGACTAATAGAAGGCTCTAGGTATTTTATTATAGAGCCTTCAGAAATAGTAAATATGATTCTGCCGCCACATTTAGTACATTTTCCTATTAAAGGCACTCTCCTGTACTTTTCATTGCACTGCACACACCTAACTTGCTGCATTGAAAATTTTCTTAAATTTCCCCTTATATCTTTTAAAAAATGCTTTTCTATTACTAGCCTAGCAACATCGCTTGCATCAACTGCTCTTATTTTTTCTGCTAATTCCATCTGTCCTTTTAATTTTTCTTCCATGGAAGGTATTAACTTATAAGCAGAACACTTTACTCCTTGATTTATATTAGCAACTGGATGTGTATAGCCAATATCATAATATTCTTTCTCTGTCCCCAATCTAGAACCAAGCTGTTCAACTTTAATCTCCCATGGGTTTTTGTACTGCAAACACCCTTCATAGAACTCAAGGGGATATCTCCAAGAAATATCAAGGTCAAAAACCATATCATCAACTTCTGAAGGTATTAATGTAGAGGTTAAAACCAAAGGCGCATCCTGAGCAGAGCCTCTATGTGCAGGTAAATAGTGTTTTGAAAAATTTAATAAAGCATCCAATAATAATATCACACAACTTTCATCTCCATCTAAATCTCTTCTATGTGCTGCATGAAACAAAGGATGCGCATAATAACCTTGTGCCCTTGAAAAGCCAATTATTCTTCCTAATATTGCAGCAGAAGTGTGTGGTGCTAATCCAAGAATAAGCTTGCCTACTAAGTCCTGTTCTGATTTGAGATTATAAAAAGGTTCTAAACCATAAAGTTTCATTAATAAATCGTCTATAAAGTTTGCTACTTTATAAAGAATTTTGTCTGCTCCTTTATCAGGTGATTCTTTGCATGCCGGTAAAATTACGTCTTGAGGTAAAATTTCTAATACCTGATTATTATCTTGTAATTCTTTACCATAAATATCTGTTTCATAACCAAGTTGTTTTAATTTTTCTATACTTGTAGAGACCTCTTTTGGTTTAAAATGAGTTATACCAAGCTGCGTCATATCATACCTTGTTGTTCCGTCTTTGTTTACATATATGTCGTGTTTTGCCCTTAATATTCCTTTTATTAAATGTTCTGGAATATGGTCTTTGTTTGATGTACCCCTTACTCCTTTAATCAAATCAGGGTATGATTTTGTTTTAAGTTTTTTAAGAGCAAGGTCAAAATATTCTTTTATATCAATTGTTTGGGTTTTAAAAGTAGCTGCTGGCCCGTGTTTTTGGCAATTTTCTTTTGGAATGTTTCCGCAAAATTTACAATAATACATTCTTTTTGTTTTTTTATCACAATTTAGACAAATGCTTAATACTGTTTCTTTATCACAATTATTACAATAATAAATGGGAAAATCTGCCCTGATTTTTCCAGTCTCTAACGCTGCCTGAAATGATCTTAATCTCCCACCTTCTTCTCCAACAGGAAATAAAACCTGTGGTGAGCCTGTCAATTCCCTTACCTTTGCTTTTTCTGGCCTGCCCATTCTTGCACCTATAAATGTGCCTGCTTTATCCATAACCTTTACTTCAGAAATTAGATTTATTATTTCTAAAACATTCTTCTCTTTATTCTCCTTAATAATCTGCTCTTTTTTTTTTTTTTTTTCTTCATTAGATATTCCTAACGAAGAACAAAACGCAACCGCATTATCCTTTTCAATAACAACAAACTCATTGCCTGTGACAATATGTGGCACACCTAATAACTCTAAAACCCTTTTTGGTTCTTGCTCTAGCGGCAATATAACTTTTTGAACCTCATTATCTTGTATAACAACGTTTGCTTTATTTATCCAATCTAACAATAAGAGAAATTGTTCTAATGAAATGGTCTTCCAATAATAAGTGTATGCTGGATGCATTGGTGTCTTTAATTTTTTTGAAAGCGATATTGAAGCAGAAGCTGTTATTTTTGTATTTAACGGCTCTTTTAGTAAAATTTCCAAAGAAGTCTTAGGAATCTCTACTAATTCAGAAAGTTTATCTAAGTCTAAATTTCCAAAAAGATTAACTGTTTGTTTTTCTATTTCCTGTGCCCACCACTCCTCACAATAGCCTGCAGGAACCAGCACATGCGCCCTATTATAAAAATCACCGTAACTTATTAGTATGTCCCCTAAAAAAAGTATTTCTTTTATATCATCAACAATCTGCTTTGCTTGCTTTTCTGATTCTACTTTAACAACAGAACTGTTGTTTAGTAAAACAATAGGCCCTTCAATGCTTCCGCATGTAGTTAATGCTGTTGATTTTCCTGGCCTTTCAGTTTTTAATTGTGTGCCAATAGCAATATAATTTTTTAATACAACCATTGTAGCGGGGTGTATTGAAGCAGAAGAGAAACCGCTTGTCCTGGCTCTTCCGTACCTCAACCTAAATCCTCCGACAGCCAACGGTCCTGCAAGCACAGGCCTGCCTGCAGGCAAATCTTTAAGAAATGTATAATCTGGGTTTATCTTTGTTTTTTCCTCTCTCACTTTACCTTCGGATTTAATTTTTTTTTGTAGTTTTATGAACTCTTTTAAAAATGACCAATGTCCTAAATCAAAATCTTCTGACCATTTAGATAGTTGTTTCAAAAGTTTTGGTGCTTTTTGTGCTAAGCACTCTCCGATTACTAGGCAAGGCCCATTTCTTATCCTGTTTGTTTCTATTCTTTCTATATCTTTATAAGTAGAGACCTCTATCTTCTCTGAAGGATCTCCGTCTATCTGCACAGGCAGATTTCTAACTAAAAAATCAATTTCTTCTTCACTTGGCAAATATTGTAAGTTGGTAACCCTCTCATGATAATCGTTTATTTCTGTGATTGCTCTTCTGATTTCCTCTTCTGTCGGGTCATATTCTCCGTAACCTAGTTTCTTTCTGACATAATCTGCTATTAAAACGGAGACTGCTGCTCCTGTTCCTCCTGCAGACCTTATCGGGCCAGAATAAAAAATTGCAAAATAGTCCTCTCCTTTCCTGTTCTTTCTTAATTTGATATTAGTAAAGCCTTCCAAAGGAGATGCTACTGTGCCTAAAGTTAAATAAGCAAACCCAACCCTTATTCCTACTTCTATAGCCTGTAATTTATCCTTAAATTTGCAAAATTTTTCTTTAGCAATCTCTTCTGCAATAGTTAATGAAATCCTCCAATCTAACACCCCGTATTTTTTTTCTAACTCTTTAATCCTTTTTGGTATTCCTACACCAATAATCTGGGGGGCCATAGTAGAAATCAGTCCTTCAACACGTTCTGCCATGTTTTTTGCAACAGGTATCTCTACTTCTGGTTCAGGATCGTAATTTTTTTTTCTTGCTTCTGTAGCTATTTTGTATGCTTCCTTTAATTGCAAATTAATGTTATCAAAATATCTTTTAATATTCATTTTAAAATTTCAGTATCTTTACCTCTCTTGTTTGTAAATTTACAATAGGCACCCTACAAGGCTCTGGGTGGTGCCCGACTTTTTCTTGGAAAGGTGTTTTTGATTGCCAACAACTACCGCAAATTAATGTGGTGTTTCTATAATTTGATACAGATGTTTTATGGATGTGTCCTGTAACAAAAAAATCTGGTATTTTTGTGATAACTAAAGGATCTTGGTTTGCATCAGGTAAGTATAAGGTAGAGGCGTGTGTTGGTGCAAGATGTCTTCTCTGAAGTAAAAATTTCATTATTAAGTCTGCCCTGTCATACCCTCCTTGGCTCCTTATTGAATCAACATTTGCAACATAATAATCAAAACTATAACCATGATACATCAAAACATCAAATCCTGGAAAATCTTCAGTTGATGCTATATTAACAATACCTGGATTACTAACCATAACAATGTTTGGAAGTTCATATAAAGGTGCTGCAAAATCTCTGTAAAGTTCTGGTTGTGGTTCTGCTATGCGCATTGCATCATGATTTCCTGGGCAGACTATTAAGGTTATATGATTTGGTATTTTTTTTAATAAATTTGCGCACTCTTTGTATTGTTGATAAACGTCCTTGATTACCAATTCCTTGTCTTGTTCAGGATACACCCCCACACCATCTATCAGATCTCCAATAACAAAGATATATTTTACATTGCTAGCAACCTCTTTTTGTTTCTCACTGCCTGTTTTGCAGTTAATCCATTGTAAAAATCTATTAAATTCCTCTGCTAAAAAATGATCTGAACCTACATGAAAGTCTGAAAGAAATAAGGCATATTCTTTTGTTGGGCTCTTCCTTATTTCTTTGTGTAAAGGTATTTCTGGCCATAATACGTTATTTACAAAAACAATATTTTCAGCATTTGCTCCTGTAACCCCTATTATTTCGTCCAAAACAATGTTTTTTGCTTCAGAATATAACTCTGGTTTGTTTTTGTTTACTATGGCCTTGATCTGGCCGGTATTGTCCTCTAAGGTTAATAGTATGTTGTTGTTCTTTGTGAATTGTTTGTCTGTAACCATTGCTATTAGAGAAATCGTTTCTTTTTCTTTTTTTTTTTTTATTCTGTTGATTGATGTAATGTTTTGTAGTTCTTGCCTGTTGTAAAGCATGTTTTTTATTGCCTCATACCTTTTATTAAAAAGTAGAACAAAATCTTGAATCTCTCTTTTTTTTGATTCTTCTTTATATGAAAAAATAACCACGACGTTTCCTTCTGATCTTTTAGTTTCTTTTTTTTTTTTTAATAATTCTCTATGAAGCAAAAAAGGGTCTTCTGAAGTTAAAATCTTGCTGCATAATTCATTTACATCCTCTTCCCCGAGTTTGTCTAATAAATCCTTACTAAGCAAAATATCGTGCTCTAAAAAATATTTAATTAACCTCTTTTTGTTGTCCTCTTGAATATTCTTTAATTCCATTTTAACAAAATAGTTTACCTTGTAATCAAGACAGCCCAATCCCTTCTTCCAGTATCTCTTTTATTTTTAGATTAACTGAAGATGGGGTTATTAATGCTATTTCCCTTGTTCTGCCGTATCTTCCTTTTGATATTACTTTTGCATTTATTATTCCTAACATATCTAACTCAGATATTACATCAGAAACCCTTCTCTGTGTTAATGGCCTTAAGTTTGTTTTTTTGCAGAGTTGCTTATACAATTCATATATCTCTCCTGTAAATAAAATCTTGTTTCTTTGTAAGTACAAAGAGAGTATTGAGTACAGTGTTACCTGGAATTGTTTTGGTTGTGTATTAATTATGTCTAATACTCTATCGCGTTCTATTTTTTCTTCTGCATCATCTATATGCTTAATTCCAACCTTATTAGAGTTTGTTCTTTCTGCTATTTCTGCTGCTACCCTCAATAACTCTAGTGCTCTTCTGGCGTCTCCATGTTCTCTGGCAGCATAAGCAGCACATTTCTCTATTGCACCAGACGCAATTGTGTTCTTTTTAAAAGCAATTTTTATTCTTTGTTGTAGTATGTCCTTTATTTGAAGCGCATTATAAGGCGGAAACAAAACCTCTTCCTCTGAAAGGGAACTTTTCACTCTTGGATCAAGATTGTCAGCAAAGATAAGATCATTAGAAACCCCGATTAGGGTTATTTGTGAATTTTTTAGTTCTTCATTTATTCTTGTCAAATTATACAATATTCCGTCTCCTGCCTTCTTTACTAATTGGTCTAATTCATCCAAAACCAACAGCAAAAGTTGTTTTTCTTTGTCCAATGCAGAAAAAAATATTTTGTATATTTCATCTGTTGGCAATCCTGTCGGAGGAATCTCTTTTTTGAATTCTCTGGCAAGTTGTGCAATTAGCCTGTACTCAGTATCAGCAATCTTTTTTAATTTGCAATTTATATATGTAACTTTGAGAGGAATATTATTTTTTTTTGCTACCTCTATTATTTGTCCTGTGGTGTATTTTACCGATAGTGTTTTTCCTGTACCTGTTTTCCCATAAATAAATACATTAGACGGCCTTTCTAATTTTAATGCTGGCGCTAAAATGTCTGCTACTTGTTTTATTTGCTCATCTCTATGCTGTATAAGCTCTGGTGTGTAGCTTGACTGTAAAGCCTTTTTATCTAAAAACAAGGATTCCCTCTTTAAGAAATTTTCAAAAAAACCTGTAAGACTTTTTTGTTGCATAGGAAAAATTGTAAAAATAAAAAGTTTATAAGCCTTATTGTAGCATAATATACATACCCCTTTGTTTCTATTGGAAACTATATTTTAAAAATATATTTAATAATTTTTAATTAATTTATTATTATAAAAAACAATATATACTAAAAAATATTTATTGTAATATATATTTTAAAATAAATAAAATACAAATATAATCTATTTATTTTCTATATAGAAAAAAATAAAATAAAAATATATAATATATAATATATAATTAAGAATATAACAACAAAATAAATTATAAACAAAAAAAATTTCCATTTTATTATTTTTACTTCTCCATAAGAAACATAGGTGTCAGAGAAAAAAAAAAATTGAAAAATATGATTTTTTTTTTTTATTCATACAACCTTCAAATTTTTACTCAAAATACAAAAATTTAAATATATATATTCCGTTGCGTTAATGGGCCTTTTAGAATTTTTTGGTATAGAAAGTAAAAGAGAAAGAGAGATTAAACAATTTACGAGAGAACTTAATGATATCAGAAAAAAAAGAAAAGAAAAAGAAAAAGACCTTGATTTCAAGGAAGGTCTGTTTACACACACCTTAAAAGAATTTGAAAAGTTTCAGGAAAATTCTCTTAAAATGAATCCTCAAACTGCAAGAATGCGTGCTGAGTATTATAATAGGGTGCTCTTCTTCAGCCTCCCCGAATCAATTAAGAAATTACAAAAAGAAATTTCTCTTTTAAATAAAAAGGAAGAGGATTTGCTTGCTAGAACACAAGTCTTAGTTAATAAATGATTAACAAAAATAAAATTTCTCAAATAAAGCAAACTTAAGCGTAAATGTTGTTTTGATGGAAAAATTAACAAACACAGATTACATATAAAAACAAAAAATATTTATAATGAGTGCTTTACAAAATAGTTATGGTGCTCGAATCTCTAATAAGCCCTTTAAAAGCTGAGAAAAAGCCATGGGAAATGTTTTTTCTAGGCATAATTTATTCCTCAGTTGCTATTGTTTTGTCTTTATGGATATTTGAGAAACACGCTAGTTTAATTTTTGTTTTTCTGACAGTAATGGCATGCATCCCTTTAATCTATAGAACAATCAAACTTGAAGAAAAAAAAAGCCTCGTCATAGATAAAGAAAAAACATTACTTAAGGAACACAGCAAGGTTTTATATTTCTTAATCCTGCTTTTTGTCGGAGTTACCCTCTCAGTTGCATTGTGGTATGTTTTTTCGCCTGCAGACCTGGTTTCTAACCTATTTGATGTGCAGCAAAAAACCATTATAGGCATAAACACCAGTGTTACTGGTCAAGCAGTTCAACAATTTCATCTGTTTACTAAAATATTTTTTAATAATATGAAAGTTCTGACCTTTTGTTTGTTGTTTGCTTTTGTGTATGGTGTAGGAGCAATTTTTATTCTTACATGGAATGCATCTGTTATAGGGGTTGCGATTGGTAATGTTATCAGATCTAATCTTGCCCAATTAAGTGGCACTGTAGGATTAACCAAAATAGGGGGTTACTTTAACATTATTTCTTATAGCGTATTACGTTATTTTATACATGGCATCCCAGAGATTGCTGCTTATTTTATTGGAGGCTTAGCAGGAAGCATCATTTCAATAGCGATAATAAGGCACGATTTTAGAACAAAAAAATTCGAGCACATAATCCTTGATTCAACTGACTTAATTATAATCTCAGTTTTATTTTTGTTGATAGCAGCACTTATTGAGGTTTATATTACCCCGATTTTATTCTAAAACCTTTAATTTTCCGGGCCTCAACTCAAATACCTCTCCTTCTTGAAGTAAATTAGAAATTATTTCTTCAGTGTTGCTTAAGTTTGAATTCTTTATTACACTATCAAAATCAACACCATTGCCATTATCCATTTTTTTTATTAAGTTATAGATAACTTGGGAAGAGGGCTCTGTTATAACCTCTTCTTCAGATACGCGTTCTACTTTTTCCTCTATTTTTTTTTTTTCTTCATTCTTTCTTAATTCTAATTTCCTTACCTCAATCCACCCCTTGTTTTCTATTTTTTTTATAATTTCTGGTATTACATATCTCTCTTTGCCATACTCCCTTGCCCTTCCAATCAATAAAACAACATCTCCAATTTCTAAATTTTCAATGATATAGTTTTTTTCAAAA
Source organism: uncultured Methanosarcinales archaeon (assembly GCA_964467845.1). GTDB lineage: Archaea > Nanobdellota > Nanobdellia > Woesearchaeales > CAYXTQ01 > CAYXTQ01. The sequence goes on from CAYXTQ010000001.1 coordinate 37,216, forward strand.
CTTCTTGCAGAAATCTTTGATGTGCCATCATCTAATAACAAGCTATAATAATTTGTGTCTGTTTGGTTAGATTTTGATAGAACAACAGAAATTAAATTAATTCTATAAATTTTTTTTCCGTCTGTGATTATATAATTAGGATTCCAGCCGTCTTCCTTGACATATTCTCCTTGGAGTATCTCTTTGATGCTTACCTTTTGTGCTACTAATCTTTTTTGATTTTCAGAGGGCATTTTAAATTCTTTGAATGAAGCCCCTACGGGGCTCAAAGACGTCACCCGAACGCTTCAGCTTTTCCAATACTTCCTCTACTTTAATATCCTCTATACCAGCTTCTGCAGCCTCTTTTAAAACATCTTCTATAGGAATCGTTCTTCCAATCTTGCTTTCTAAATCAGCTATTATCTCTTTTATTGTTAAAATATGGCCCCTTTGTGAAGCAGTAATACCAGTAACAATCTTATCAATATCTATCTTACCTGTTGTTTGATCTAACCCAACCTCACTAAGGCAGTGATGTAATAAACTTATTGCTCTTCTAGCATCTTTTCTTAAAACCTTATCTGAAAGTCTTATTCTGGCACTAGCCTCGCTTAATCTTACTAAAGCCTCGAGCTGCCTTGGTGAAATTGGTATTGTTTTTATAGCTCCTTCTTCAGTAAGTTCTTTTGTCCTCATCTCAATATAATAATTTTTGATCTCTTCCATAGCGCTGTCTGTTAATTTAGGATTTATTTTTTGCCTTGCATAAGCAAGATATTTTTTTAACAACCTTGTTGGCACTTCAGGCAACTCTAACTCAGGACGTTGATGCAAAGCAAGTATATGCGTAGCCATTTTTTGGTCTTTGTCTTTATCAGGCACATCCTTAATAGGAAAAATTAAATCAAACCTGTTGATTAGCGTAGGAGGCATATCAATCTGTTTTGCTAGCACATCATAAGGATCAAACCTTCCAAATTTTGGGTTTGCTGCAGCTAAAACAGTTGTTCTTGCCACTAATGTTGCCTGGATGTTTGCCTTTGATATACTAATAGTTTGATTCTCTAGAGCCTCATGCATTGCAGATCTGTCTTCTACACTCATTTTATCCAGCTCATCAATACAACAAATTCCATCAGAAGCTAAAACCATTGCTCCTGCTTCCAAACTCCATCCTCTTAAAAATTCATCTTTAACAACAGTAGCTGTAAGACCTGCTGCTGAAACACCCTTTCCAGAAATATACCTTCCTTTGGGAGCAATTATAGATATCCTCTTAAGTAATTGTGATTTACCGCTGCCAGGATCTCCGACTAATAAAACATGCATATCTCCTCTTACTGTAGTACCGTCTGCTCTTTTTTTTTGAACGCCTCCAGCCAATTGTAAAATTAAAGCCTCTTTTATCCTCTCATAACCAAAAATTGAAGGTGCTACCGAGTTAATTAATTTTTTAAACAGATTTGGATCTTCAGCAATTTTTTTTATTTCTTTTTCTTCTTTTTTTGTAATCTTTATATCATAGAAAGTTTCCTCCACAGATTCAACATAGTTAGACTCAATTATTAAATCAGATCTCGTTGATTTAGTTCCAGAACGTAAAATTATTGGAATCTCTTTTATCATTCCCATAACTCTGATCTTACTTCCTGGCTGGGTTTTTCTCTCACTAATTGGGCTTACTAAATCATCCTTTAAAAGTATGTTTATCCTTTTTGGTTGTGCACCTCCTTCTAAGTCTTCAGGCGCTTCTTCTAAAACAATACCCTGGGCATCAACCAACTCCTTGCTTAGCAACCTAAACTTACCCTTTCTTCCACAACTACATCTTGTAGGTTCTTTGAAAGCAGAATCTAATTGTAAAACAGTTATTATTTGTCCGCAACTTGGGCATTCAAATCTTGCTGTTGTAACCTGCGGCCTTACATCTGATTTTTGTCTTACTACTCCCTGTACTGATACAAATTTTCCTATATCCTTACTTCTGATGTTTTTGATCATTGTCTCCTGGCTTTTTGGTAAGTTCGTGAACCTAATCCTAAATCCTTTTGTATCACCTAAATCAAAATTTTCTACTGCCAGTTCTGCAGCTTTTATAACATCTTCAGGCTCTTCAAGTAATGCTTCTGCCAATTCTGGGTCAAAACTTGCTAGAATTGAAAAATCAACAACCAAGAATTTTTTTCCTTTTCTCGTCCTTTCTGACAATAAATCAAGATAATTATCCTCAAGAAACTCCTGGAATTTTTTGATTTGGTCTACTATAACCATTTTTTTTTCCCCCCAACTTTGACAACATTATCTATGAATCAAAAAAATAAAAAATTATTTGACCTTCTTTAAATTTACAATTAATTTATCTAAAGCAACATGTACTTCCTTTTCTGATTTTGTTCCTGTACAAACAACCTTTCCATTACTAAATAATAAGAATGTTGCTTTTATTTGCGCTTCTTCCAGTTTATACACTAGTCCTGGAAATTGTTCTGGTTCATATTCGGTGTTCTCTAACTTCATAGCTAATGTGTTAAGATTAAGGTCCATGCCAATTGAACCAGAAGCAACAATGTTTTGTATTTCAATTTCAGGCTTGATAGTAATCTTAATATTTATTTTTTCAAGGCTTTTTATAATCTTTTTTATTGATTCATGGACTTTATCCATGCTTCTAGCACCAGTACAAACAACCTTACCAGAGCTAAAAATTAGCGCAGAGGTTTTTGGTTCTTTTATCCTTATTACAAGGCCAGGAAACTGTTCTGGGTTGTATTCTGTATTAGATAACGTAGCAGCCATCTTTTCAAGCGGTATATCATGTTTTAAAGACGTACTGACAACTATATTTACCACTTTTATATTTTTCTGGATTTTTTTAGTCATTTTTATACCCCCAAATATTGGTTTTATTTATAAACTTTATAAATAGAACTCCTTTATAAATACTTGCGTTTTTAAATACTTATTCTAGAGTTTATAAACCTCCTTTGTTTCCTGTGGAAATTTAATTATAAAACCACAATCTTTATATATTTTTGGCATTTAGAGTTTATTCTCAACTAGTTGGGGGATGAAAAATGAAAATAACCTTAAGTTTAATAAAAGCAGATATAGGTTCTATTGGAGGTCATATTAAACCAAGTAAAAAAGTTATTGAAAGGGTTAGAGATTTTGTTAAAAACAGCAAATCAATAATTGATAGTTATGTTTTTCATACAGGAGATGATATTTCTATATTAATGACGCACACAAAAGGAGAAAGTAATGAAGAAATACATAAACTCGCTTGGGATGCATTCACAGAAGGAACAGAGGTTGCAAAAGAGCAAGGACTTTATGGAGCAGGACAGGACTTATTAAAAGATTCTTTTTCAGGAAATGTAAAAGGAATGGGTCCAGCAGTAGCTGAGTTAGAGTTTGAAGAACGCCCAAATGAACCGTTTGTAGTTTTCGCAGCAGACAAAACAGATCCAGGTGCTTATAACTTACCATTATATCTTGGCTTTGTTGATCCAATGCACAACTCTGGCTTAATCTTAAGTCCAAAAATGAAAAAAGGATTTAAATTTTTAATAATGGATGTAGCATATACAAAAGGAGACAGAATTATTGAGCTAAATGCTCCAGAAGAATTATATGATATTGCTTGCTTGTTAAGGGAAACAGACCGCTATGTTATAGAAAAAGTCTTTTCAAGAACAACAAATGGGCAAGCAGCAGCTGTTTCTACAACAAGATTGCACAACATTGCAGGAGTTTATACTGGAAAGGATGATCCAATTATGATTGCTCGTACTCAAGGAGAATTTCCAGCAACAGGAGAACTTTTAAGCCCATACGAAACATGTCATTTTGTTTCTGGTTTTATGAGAGGAAGTCATACAGGACCTTTAATGCCTGTAAGGCATAATGCTACTATAAGTTTTTTTGATGGGCCTCCAATAGTTGGTGCTATTGGCTTTTGTGTTCATAACGGCAAACTAACAGAACCTGTTGATTTATTTGACCATCATTTCTGGGAGTTTGTTAGGGACAAGGCAGCACACAAGGCAATCAGCATAAGAGAGCAAGGCTTTTTCGGCAATGCAATGCTAGGAATGAATGAATTGGAATATGGAGGCATTAAAGAAAAATTAAAAAGCCTAGAGCCAAAATTCAAAATAAGAAAGTAAAATGTTTGCTTCAATGAAAGGGGTTTTAGTTAAAGCTTACAGAAAAAAATATGCTGTTGGCGCATTTAACTTTTCCACAATTGAAATTTTGAATGCAATTTTTCAAGCTAGTTTAAATACAAAATCAGACATAATAATAAGCACTTCTGAAGGCGAATTAAATCATTTTGGTATAGAAAATGCGGTTGCAATTGTAAAATCTCTGGGTAATAGAACAAAAAATAATCTTACATTGCATTTAGACCACGGTAAAAGTTTTGAAATAGTAAAACATTGTATTAAAGCAGGATATCCTAGTGTTCATATTGATGCTTCTAGTAAAGATTTCAAAGAAAACATAAAATTAACAAAAAAAGTTGTTGATTTTGCAAAAAATAAAGTCTGGGTTGAAGGAGAACTTGGCAGCATAAGTGGAAGTTCAACATTGCACGATCAAACTTATAGCGAAATAGTGAAAGAAGAATTTTTGACAAATCCAGATTTGGCAAAAGAATTTGTAGAAAAAACAAATATAGATACATTAGCAGTTTCTGTTGGTAATGTTCATGGTATTTGGAAAGGCCTGCCTAAACTTGATTTTAACAGATTAAAAAAAATACATGAAAAAGTAAAGATTCCTTTAGTTTTGCATGGTGGCTCAGGAATTCCGGATAAAGACGTAAGACAAGCTATAAAGTTCGGAATTGCAAAAATAAATGTTAACACAGAATTAAGAGTTGCATTTGCAAACTCTTTAAGAGAATCCTTAAATAAAAACCCAAAAGAAAATGTTCCTTACAATATATTAAATTCAACAATTCCTGCTGTTCAAGAAGTTGTGAAAAAAAAAATAAAATTGTTTAAAGGGTGATAGTATGGCAATAAAGGTTGGTGTTATAGGTTATGGAACTATTGGCAAAAGAGTAGCTGATGCTGTTGTACTACAAAAAGATATGAAACTTGTTGGAATAACTGCACACAACTATAATTGGAGAATTAAAATAGCAAATGATCGTAAATTTAAGATATTTTCTTCAGATGGAAAAGAACTTTTTGAACCTTATGGAATAAAAATCGAAGGAAGCACTAATGATTTAATACAAGAATGTGATGTTATAGTAGATTGCACTCCAAAAAAAGTCGGCAAAGAAAACAAGGAAAAATATTATTTGCCAAATAAGGTTAAAGCATTATTCCAAGGTGGGGAAAAGCCCGATGTAGCACAAGCAAGTTTTGTTGCACAATGCAACTATAAAGAAGCCTTAAACAAAGATTATATTAGGGTAGTTAGCTGTAATACAACGGGCTTGTGCAGAACTTTAAATGCTGTTGACAAGGAATATGGTGTTGAAGAAGTGCACGCCACTATGATACGTCGTGGTGCAGATCCTTGGGACATACACCACGGACCAATTAATGCAATAGTTCCTGTTTTGGAGCTGCCCTCTCATCATGGTCCAGATGTTAGAACTGTCTTGCATAATTTAGAAATTTTTACAACAGCAATTTCAGTTTCAAGCACATTAATGCATATGCATAATCTAATAGTTGATTGTAAAAAAGCGCCGACAGTAGATGGTGTTTTAAACTTATTTGATAAAACTACAAGGGTAAGATTAGTTGATAACGCCTCTATGATAAGATCAACTGCAGAAATTATGGAATATGCTAAAGATCTTGGCAGGGATACTAGAGGAGATATGCCTGAAATCTGTATTTGGAGAGAAGGAGTTGGTGCTTACAAGAAAAAGTTACTGTACATGCAGGCAATACACCAGGAAAGTGATGTTATTCCTGAAAACATTGATGCACTTAGGGCAGTTATGGGTTTCGAGGATGGAGAAAAAAGCATTCAACTGACAAATAAAAGCTTAAAGATTAAATAATTTATACTTTTCTTTATTTCTCAAATTTAAAACAAAAAAGTTTAAATAAACTCCAATAATATTCCAATTTATGTTTGCTGATATTGTTTTTCCTAGAGATAATGAGAGGAAATTAATTAATATGGCTGTGAGGTTAGGTTATTCTACTTTATATCTTATTTATGATTTTAAAGAAAATTTTGATAAAAAAAAAATAGAGGAACTAAGTGAAGATACAGACATTAAAATCAAGATGGGGTTTAAAACAGACATTAAGAATATTCAAAAATTCAAGAGATTTGGTTTTACAGTAATAGAAGCAACTGATAAAAGCAGGCATATAATAGAAAAATGCAAGCCAAACTTAATTTACAACTTAGAATTAATTGGAAAAAAAGATTTTATCCATCATAGGAATAGTGGCTTAAATCAGGTTTTGTGTAAGTTGGCTAATAAAAACAAGGTTATTGTTGGCATCAATTTTAATAATTTTTTAAAAGAAACAAAATTAAGAAAAGACATAATTATTGGGAGAATACAACAAAACATAAAACTTTGCAGAAAATACAAAGTAAAAATGTTGATTGCAAGCTTCGCCACTACACCCTATGAAATGCGAAATCCTCAGGATTTACTTAGTTTTTGTGTTGTCCTAGGAATGCATCCAAAAGAAGCAAAAGAAAGTTTAAGTTATTAAAAAATCATTATAAAAACACGAAGAAATCGAAGATTTCTTGTGTCCCGAAAATCATAGATTTTCGTGAATTCAATAAATAAACTATCAATAAAAAAAAAAAATCGTTTGGTTCACAAACACATTAAGGCAAACTATGTTTGCCTTAATGATAAGATAACACCAATATTTTTTTTTTAAATTTTAAATAATCAATGAATTAAAAATAATAAAAAAAAAAACAAAACTGGAACAAGTGCACAATTAATTGTGAATGTTGTATAACACTTAATTGTTTATTGAATATTAGTTAAAAAATAAAAAATAAAAAGCGATAATTTTAAACAAAGGAAATCGAAGATACGAGAAAATCGAAGATTTTCTGTATCTCCTGAAAATCTTGATTTTCATGAGATTTCCAAGTTTAAAATTCCGAAAATTACTTAAATTTTCGATAATTTTAAATATCTGTATAAAAGATATCTGAGTATAAGAGAAATAACTATAAAAAAAAAAAGAGGTTTATTGAATGAATAAAAAAAATAAAAAAGTTTTTTTAATCCTCACAATATTATTAATAATCCTAAGTACGCAAGTTAAACAAATTTATGCGGCCTCATCATGCAGTGATTGCTCAGAATGTGAAAGATGTGTAACACTACCAACAGGAAGAGAGGGAAATGAATATGATTGTATACCAATGAACACAGGTACATGTACTACATGTGCTTCTGGTACTTGCAAATGTCAATCTGGTGTTTGTGTTGATTCAACTGGAGCAGGATCAAACGGAGATTATATCATAGATGTTAAATTAGCGACGAGCTGCTCTGGGTGGAAATCAGCAGGCTCTGGATATGCATCCTTGAATGTATGTTACAAAGAAGGAAGTGCAGCACCTTATCTTGAGGATGTTACATATCACGCGAAACATCCTTCAACTTCTTGTACAGGTGTTGCAACATGTCCTAATGGTTATACTGAAGCAGGTAAAATTTACGTATCAAATTCTAAAATTTGTTATTGGTTATGTAAAAAAACAGGAAGTTCCCCAAAAGTAATTGATATCAAATATCAACAAAAATATAGTACTCAAAATATCAACCCCCCCATCTGTCCTAGTGAATACGATCAGCAAGGTATTGAATGGGATGGAACAAACTATTATTTTACTCAACTCTGTGTAAAAAAAGGTAGTGGTATTACTTACTCTTGTACAGATCCTGATGGAAATGATATAAGGACAGCTGAAACCGTAACATACGAAGAGAAACAAGGTACAAATGTTATTCAAACAATAACACTAAAAGACACGTGTGCGCTTCCTAAAGATTATCTTTTTTCTACGCAAAACCCAAACAAACTTCCAGAGACTATATCTTCTGCAGATGGTACAACAATTAAGATTTGGGACGATCTTTTAAAAGAAAAATATACCGAAGCAGGAATTACCTCTGCCACTGAAGGAGCCCCATGTAAAAAATTAATAGAGTGGACATGCAAGGATAATAAACCAGAACCAATAATACATGAATGTGATGTTACTGATTTATTTGCATCATCAGACCAAAAATACGGCTGTTTAGATGGCAAATGTTTTTGGGAAGAAGACATTTTATCTGACTCAGCAATTTACGGCTCTTGTAAGGTGTGGATGGGTAAAGCGTGTTTTTCAAGTATGAACCCAGGATCTACACTAACAACATCAGGACCTTATTGGTCTCGCTGTTCGCATCATACTGATGAATCTCGCACAAGTCAATGCGAACCTTGTTTTGTATATTGTAATGACCAAAGCAAACCATGTCATAGAGCTACACCTTATGATGCTTTACCTTGGGATATAGGTAATAAAGAATGCTGGACAAAAGATAAATGTTCCCCGAACTATCCTCCATGTAAACCTGGAGTAAAGCTTGGATATGGTACTCCAGATTATTGCCCATATGTTGCACCATACTGTGTTGATGATTGGGATGGTTATACTATAGATACTACTCCTGAAGTTCCAATTTGCCATATGTGTGACTTTAATAAAGAAACTTGCAGCTTTTGTAACGGCGCTTGGGTCCAACCCAATCAACCAACAGGCACAGTAGGTGTTGTTGAAGGAGGCTGTTGTGATACAAATTTCTATGACGATTACAAGAAAGAAGGGGGAGTAAGAGGGTCGTATCCAGACTGCGGAAAAACATTTGGAAATGTAATTTGTGATGCAATGGATTACTCATATCTAGACCCCACCTATATAAGTTCCTGGACAGATAGCGAAGGCCATCCTACTGGAGTTCCAGAAGAAAAAGAACCCCTCCTAAGAGAAGGAGGTAAATGGTTAGATGCATCAAATGATGTAATAAAAACCTTAAAATGCAACAATATTAATTATCTTTTTGATAATCAAAACTGGCTTAAATCTAAAGGTGATTGTAGTATTGTAAATTTAAATGGCCATGAATTTTTAGATGTAAAAATAGAAAATTCAAGTGAATCACCCCCAATTACCGGCAATGTTGTTTCTGATTTAGAATCTATAACTGGCTTTGGTGCAGCTGATGTTCCTCCTTGGAATGACGGCCCAACTTGTGCTAGTGCAGGATGGGGTTGGGCAATATCTGGTGTTGGCACTGCTGGTGCTGATTATTGTGATGAGGATAATGCTCTTCAACGTCCTCCTCAGGGTGGCCCTTATGCATTAGTTTGTACTGGTGGAGGCACTGGTTACTTGCTAAGTTCTGCTGTTGGTAGTAGTTGGGGTGGTGACAATCCTGCAACTTGCATTAATTACCTTAATCCAAGTCAAATTATGATACAAGTTAATTGTAACGGTATGCCAGTTCCAATTACAGATCAACAAAGGGCAAATGCCAATCAGATTGCCGCTACTGGTAGTAGTGCTAGGATTAGGATTTGTGATAAGAGTGCAGGCACTTCACCACCACCTGAAGAAAATATAAGCATCAAATCATATTGGGCAGAATGTGCTGGAAACGATGTTGCTTATAATGATGAAAGCACTGGTGGAAAAAACTTTTTTATTGGAGAACAAGTTTCTTGTAATAATATAACATATTTTTGTTCTGCTAATAACACATGGATTAATGATTTGGATTTTGATAAAGATACATGTGAAGCAGCAGGTCTTGTATGGATTGGACCAAGCGATACAGAAGGTTATTGTTGTGGAGATGATGGCTTTTATGACACATTTAGCTATTACCAGCCCTTTGGAGATGCTTGCTTTAGAGGCCAAGTTTTATTCCATTGCGATCAAATAACTCTTAACCAGATAAGCTATAATTTCGGAGTTTTAAATAAGATAATTGGTTTTGGAGTTGAAAACTCTCAATCTGGCTTTGACAATCTTGTAATTATGGACAAGGTATATGGCAACATTTTATACAAAAATAATTTTAGTGAATCTTCCCAAATACAAAACTTTCAATCATTAAGTGGAACTTGGCAAATTAAAAATGGCGAATACATTGGCACTATAATAAATGGTTTTGGCATAAGTTTAATACCATGGAACCTTACAAATGATGTAATTGAATTTACTTTAAACACCAAACCCACAATTCCTGCAAAAAACGGTTTAATTGTTTTTGGTTTTGTTGATATAAATAATTTCTGGTATGGTGCTGTAAGACCAGACATAAATAGCATAGAATTAGGACAAGTAGTTAATGGCAATAAATATATTTTGTCTAAAGAAACAATAAACTTACCCAATCAAGATTTAAAGATTAGAGTTGAAACACAAGATGGCTACGTTAGTTTACTAGTAATACTAGAAAACATAAATGGTGCAATAGTAAATGAAAATGGAATCTTATCTTATTGTTCTGATAACGGAGAAAATTACTGTGAAACACGCTGTAGTCAATATTTCTGTTCTTATGAGACCTCTAATTGGGAATATTATTACGGAGAACCAAGAGATAAAGCAAGTAAATGGCCAGGAAAACTACCAGAGAATGGAATAAAAACAGAATGCTGTGAACAAAACCAATGTTGGAATGGCACATTTTGCATTACTGACCAATCCAATGACCCAAAAGCAAAACCATATGAAAAATGGAGGTGTGTTAATGGTGAATGGACAGAAGCTTTATTAAAATACACATGGGATTTAAAAGAAGAAGGCTATTGTCCTAAAATAGACCAATGCTTAGTTAATCCTTACAGCGTAAACACCAACTTTAACAACGCAAAATACCTAGACATAGACAACCCTTTAAATAATGATATACAATGCATAAACGATAAGGAGTATATTGGAGATCATTATTGTGAAGATGGTGTTTGGACAACAAGAACAAAACTCATTGCTTTACAACTTTTGGACATAACTGAAAATAGTTATGATCCAAATGATTATGTTTTATTCTGTGACAGCTATCAAAATACCTTAAACTACTATGATTATGAAATTGTCACAAACTACGGAACCAATAAAGCAATGGATTATATAATAAAGCAAAACAATAAATGCTTACTTCTTGACAAACCAGTTCCTTGTGTAAACAAATTCTGCGTTTTAAAGTTTAAGAAAACAGATAAAGATTTTGGAGTTGCAATAGGCACTTCCTTAAATAACGAAATTAACAATCCAAATAACTATTCCATATTAGAATTATTTGGAAAAAATACTGCTTATTGTGATAGCGTAATAAATAATAATGATGGGCAATTTCATTTTTGTGACCCAAACCAAGATACATGGTACAACAACAAGATAAAAAGTATAATCTATTCAAAAGACACTATTGGTTTGCAAAAAATTATATTTTTTGATAAATTTTTGGACTTTTTAAAAAATCCATTTAACAGCATCTTTCATATAATCCTTAATGTAATCAAGCCAAAATATCCTGGAGGAGCTGAATTTGATTACAAATTTATTGATCAAACAAAGGATTTCAGTAGATTATATCTAAACAGAAAAGGAGATCAATCAATTAAGGGCATAACGGAAAAAATTAAAGATAAGGAATTTTTGTCAGTAATCTATGAAGGATTTAATGCAAACATCTGTACTTCTGTAGATAGATATTGGATGTTGCAGCCAAATCTAGGTGTTATTAGTTGTGATATAAATAATAGCATCTACTATATTGAAACACAAGCTCCAGGAAGAATGGATATTTGGAAAGATTTGACTTCCAAACTAAGGATAAGAAAAGAAAGTATAACTCCTCCAAAAGAGTGTGAACTCCTCTCTGCAATATGGACAAACTCAGCTGGCAATCAAATAACACAAACAAATGAGAATAGTGTTGTTTATTTGGAGGTTAAGGGAAATAATAATTGTAATGGCTTACAAGCAAGCTATAAAATCTATGAAAACGATATTGCAATAGACGATTATATACCTCCAGACCCATCTAGCACCAATTTTATTAATGGCGTTGCTAAAACAATCTGGACAGCAAGACAAGTATATGATGGTATTTTAGGAGGTGATCCTGAATTCTACTTTAAAGCATCTGCAGAGGGGTTAGAAATAAAATCTGATGACCTTACAGTTTCTAAATATGTATCTATCTGTAATAATAATGGCCAGTGTGAGCCTTTAAATGG
>CAYXTQ010000002.1:0-6116 GCA_964467845.1 uncultured Methanosarcinales archaeon
TTTGTATTTTCTATCAGATTTTTTTTTTTTTTTCATATTTTTTTTTTTTTATTAGCAAAATTATGAGCTAATCTTATTGGTTCTGGAATTTTGTTTTTTAAACAATGTTTTACTATTTTTATTGACTTTTCTAAAGTTATCTTATGACCAGGAGAAATATAAATAGGTTTATAATTTTTGTTCTTTAAAGCATAGCCTCTTTTTTCATTATTAACAAAAACATAATTATCTTTAATTTTGCCACAAAGCAAATTTTTAGCAACCCCAATTGTAGGAATATTCAATAATAATCCTAAATGAGAAGCAGCACCAATTTTTCTTGGATGCAATACACCATTAAAATCGCATAATAAAATGTCTGGCTTATTTTTTAATTTTTTGTATGTTTTTATAATTGGAGGAACTTCCCTATAACTTAAATATCCTGGAATATAAGGAAAGTTTGCTTTAGATATTGTATTTTTTTTTTCTATTATTCGTAAGTTTTTATAGTTTAATACAACTATTACTGATATAACCTTATCTGAAAAAAAAGAATTGTCACAACCACCTATAGTTTTAATTTTTTTTACAGAATCTTTTAGAATAATTTTTTTAGACAATAAAATTTGCTCTTTTTTTAATTTATCTAGTTTAATTTTCATTTAATATTTCAATACTTTTTTTTAATTTAATAAATTTTTTAACTGTTTTTTTACCTAACTCTCTTTCAAATCTGTCAACAACTTTTTTAAAAGGAACTTCTCTTGAGCCAAAAACTAAATTATCAGCATGAGCAATCATTTTTTCTTCTATTGTTCTTGGAACATAATCCTTTAAAGGCAATGGAAGTTTTTGTTCTTTAATATCTTTTTTACTTATTCCTGCTCCGATATGCCTTTCAGCAACTTTTGCGTATTTATACAAATTATTTTTTCTTAATATTCTTTCTCCTTCAATGCCATGCTTTATAGTATCTTTTTTAAAATATTTAAACCTTCCAATATCATGCAACAAAGAAGCAGTTTTAATAAAATCTTTATCACAATTAATGTTTTTAGATAATCTTAAGGCAACCTCTTGTACTTTTTTAGAATGATTTAGAACTATTCTAAATGTTTTTTCATTTGGAGAATACTTTCTTAATAGTTTTATTGCTTTTTTTTCTGTTATTTTTTCCATATGCATTTAATTAATAGTGCTCTAAATAAATAGTTTTCTAATTAATAATCAATAAAAAAAAAAAAAAAATTCACTATCATGGGATTCACAAACACAATAAGCCAAACATAGTTTGTCTTAAGTACGAAGTTGAACAATTATTTTTTATTATTATTAAAATTTAAAAAAATAAAAAAAAATGCTCGAAAATAAAGGAAAAAAAAAATTATTTTCGGCACCAACTTCGTTGGAAAAAAAAAAAAAAAAAAATAGAAGGGGTTGAGAGACTCCCTGCCCTTAGTAATATGTGGGGGTGGTTACTAGAATAAGGACAGACAGGGAGCCCTTTTAAGTATCACCTCTTTTTTAAGCTTAATGGTGGCTTTCTAAGTTCCTGAAGCCACATTAGCCCAATCCTTATCATTTCTTTGTTGAATTTATCACTTAACTTGTATGTTTTTTTGTATAAATCATAATCAATGATACCCATTGATTTCATTGGAGTCAAAATGCGGTCATAAAATTGTCTTTTATTATAGGAAATTTTTACTTTTTTTCCTCTAAAAGCAGGTTCATCGATGCTTGTTATAAGATTGCCATCATGCAACTGCGTGGCAAACATTGACATCTCTGTCTTACCTATTTCATTATTGTTCGATTTTATATGGTCGATTAACAGTTTTCCAACAATCTTCTGCTGCTTTGTTGCGAATATTATTTCGTATATGTCTTCAGGTAAGTTGAATCTGTCAAACAATATTACCATAGGAGAAGATAAGGATAATTAATATATAAATGTTTCGTTTTTTGTATGTTAGTATAGGAAAAAGTATATTAATTATGTATTAATTGCATGCCATTTGCAGAATAATATTTATCTATTGCAGTACGTATCTTTGAAAAATTAGTTTTAATAAATTCATATTCATAATCTGTATCAGTGTCAAATAAAGGGCCAACTAAATTAGTAAAATCTGCGTACATTTTATTTTTGGTTAATTTTTTTATGTGTTCTTCGATTAATTTTATATCCCTATACATTTCTGGATTTTTTTCTTTAGTACCAAAAACATGCAAGAAAGCGTTGTAAAGAAAATACATATTTATAGCAACTTTATCAATATCTTTTACTTTAATAGATAAATACCTTGAGAATCCTCTTACCTGTCCTATGAAGTTTTTAATGTCAAGGCTTCTGACTTCTTTACCATCTTTATATGTTTTATTTACTAAGTTTCTATTTTTTATTATGTTCTGAAACAAAATGTACAAATTAGGATCTATTCTTAAAGGTTTGCCACCATAAAAATTATTAAATCTTGCTTCTATTAGTTGATTGTTTATTATAAACCTAAAGAAATTCATTTTGCTTTGGGAACTATCAAAATTAATATTATGGTTTTTGAGATTATTGATAATTTCTTCAAAACTGTCTTTTAAACTCCATCCTTGAAGTAAATCATATTCTAAATCTTTATTTTTTATTAAGAAATCTATCTCTTCTGGCTTTATTAATGGTATATCAGTTGGTAATACATTTACATAGGTATTAGAAAAATTATTTTTATTGCTATATTCTTTTAATATTTCCCAATTTATGCCCTGCCAAGATTTCCATTTGTATATCTCTTTAAAATTCTCGTCAATATTTTTAAGATATTCAAAAAGAGTGAAAAGAAAATTTTCTACTAAATTATATTTTTGTTCTAAAACAATAATTCTTCTTTTGTTTCTTTCTTTTTTGATAATATCAAACAATATGTCATCCAAATCTTTTTTAGGCCCCCATATATAAATATCTCCAACATTTGATTTTGTTGCTTCATCTACTATTCTTTTTATATTAGGTTGTCCATCAATTTCTAAGAAAGGTTGGTATCTATCATTTATCTTTCTAGCTCCTTTTGTACCTGCTGCAATAAATAATGGTTCTTTATACATAAATTTCTAGATTTCAATTCAGTTTTTAAAATTTATTATTTTAGAATAGTTATAAACTAAAAAAAAAAAAAATCTTTTATTTCTTTCAAATAATTTTCAGTTATTTTAATTTTCCAGTCAGGTGGAAAACATTTAAAGTAGGTTTTCCAAATGTATCTCTCGTCAAGGAAGATAATAACTCCCTTGTCAGTTTCCGACCTTATGCATCTACCTGCAGCCTGCAATGATTTTGTTACAGCTGGCAATATATATCCATAATCCCAGCCTTTTGAATATTTTTTATCATAATAGTTAATTAGTTCTTTAGTTTCTAAATCCGGAGGCTGTAAAGGTAACCCCACAACAATAACGCATTTTAGTAAATCACCTGGCAAATCAATTCCTTCTGAAAAAGAGGCGGCAGCTACAGCAAGTAAAACGGAGCCTATCTTTTTGTATTTTTTGAAGTTAGTTAGCAAATCGTTTTTTTCTTTTTTAGTTAAATTAGGAGTTTCAATTAAGATTGTTTTATTAGATTTTGGAAAAAAGTAATTATAAACAGAGTTTCTTAGTTCGTAGCTTGGAAAAAAAACAGCAGAATTGCCTGGAACCAAATTAGTAATATCAGAGCATATGTTTGCTATTGATTTAAACTGCTCCTGGCTCCTTAAAGTGAACTTGGTAGTTGTTTTTGGAACAATCAATGTTAATTTATTTTGTGGAGGAAAAGGATTTTGATAAATTTTTTCTAAAATATTTTTAGGAAATCCTAAGATATCCTTATACATTGAAGTTGGGGTTAAAGTTCCAGACATTATTATTGTAGAGTGAGATTGCTTTATTACCTCTCCTGATACTATAGATGGGTCTAAACACCTATAGGATAAATTAATCCATGGTTGTCTTTTGTATTGTTTTACAGATAATATTCTTGCAAATCCGTTATCTTCTCCAAGCCATGTTTCTAGGAACAAAGCAATACTTCCAATGTAACTTTGTTTTTTTACTAATCTTACCTCGTCACCTGCAAATTCCAAATCAGCCAATAACTCCTCATAATCTTTTATCCTATTTACTTTTTTTATGAATTCATCTTTTTTAATTAATTTTTCTTCACCTAGTTGCATATCTTTTGAAAAATCATTTAAAATTTCCTGGATTTCAATTAAATAAATAATAACATCTTCCTTATTGTTTGTTTTAGCTTCTTTTATTGCTCTTTTTATGGTTAAGTTAGAAAGGTTTTGAGATAATAATTCACGTATCCTATTTGGTAAGTTATGGCCTTCATCAATTATTATTATAGAATTTTCAAGTTTTTTGTTTATTTTTTTTAGGAATGTTTCTCTTATTGCAGGATTAAAAAGATGGTGATAGTCACAAACTACGACAGAGGAATGCCTTGCTAAAGCAATTGAGATTTCATACGGGCAAACTTTTTCTTTAGAACAAATATCCATCATTTCTTCTGTATGTATTGGGGAAATAATGATTGTATCTTCCAATATTTTTTTTGCTGCTTGCTGTAATGCTCCTTTTTTTTTTTTTAGTGTTAACATAGAATTCACATAGATAATCCTCTCTTTGGCTTTTGCAGAATTCATTAAATTCTTTATTGTATAGTTTTTCGGTATTAGGCAAAGCGCACATTCCTTTTCTTCCTATTAGGTCAGTTGCAGTAAAATTTACCTCATATTTTTTTTTTATTTTTTTTAAGGTGTCAACTGCAATAACATGCTGTGTGTGCCTTGATGTAAGAAAAAAAACATTAAGTTTATTTTTCAAAGCATAAGCTAAGGCTGGAGATAAAATTGCAGCAGTCTTTCCTAGTCCGGTAGGAGCATGAGCTATTAAGTGTTTTTTATTTTTTATAACATCCTCAACATCATTAATTAACTTATCCTGCTCTTCTCTAATATAAGGATGAGGGAATAAAATACTTTTTATCTTATCTTTCATAATCTTAGTTATGAAATTTGGTTTGTTTATAAAGTTTTAGGAAAAAAAAAAAAAATCATTATAAAAATTAATCAATAATAAATTTTAAAAAAAAAAATCAATAATAAAAAATTTAAAAAATAAAATAAAAAAAAAAAAAAATACTCGTAAAATCGAAACCTTTATATATATGCTGTGAAACATATATTTTTGAAAGATTATAATAAATAAGAAGTTTGGGGGTTGCATAATGACTGATGAAAAAATATTCAGTGTTTTTTTCAGGGAGAAACCAGCTATGATGCTGGTTGGTTTAAAGAATGCAAAATCTGAGGTATACGCTTCTTCTTTGGCAAAAAATATTGATTGCACTTATTCACATGTTGTTAAGATATTACAGCAGATGGAGAAATCAGGCCTAATAAATTTTGAAAAACAAGGCAGGTTAAAGTTATTGACTTTGACAAAAAAAGGTTCAGAAGTGGCAGAGCATATAGATGGGATAAGGACTTTGTTATAAATTTATTTTTATTAAAAAAAAAAAAAAAGAGGTGCTAGGTTTAGGAATATTTCTCTAAAACATTTATAGCCCTTTCTATAAATTCATCTTCTTTTTCTGTCGGTAATAAAGCTCCAGCAGCCTCCATATGACCTCCTGCTTCTGTTTCATCAATATTTTTGCAAATCTCTATCATTATTTTTTGTAAATCAATATTTTCTTTTTTTCCTATTAATCTCAATGAGGCTTTAGAGCATCCGTCAGAGTTTCTTGCTAGAGACAAAATAAAAGTTCCAACAGCAAAGTCATTTGATTTTGAGATTATAGAAGCTAATGTTCCAATAATTGTGGGTAGAATTTTATCTTTTGCATTAATTATTACAATATTTTTTTTTTTTATTACGTCTCCGGAATCAAGATTTGATTTATACCAGTTTATAGCATTAACTATCTTTTTTTTATAATCTGATAAAACTTTTACAGCTTTGTTCTTTGCAGATTTATTACCTAAGCAAACATTAATTCCTACAGATGGCTTGTTTAATCTTCCACATGCATTCAATAATGTTGAGAATTCTTTAACTGTTCTGAATGTTGTTCCTTTTTCCTCATCCACTAA
>CAYXTQ010000002.1:6216-13905 GCA_964467845.1 uncultured Methanosarcinales archaeon
CTGCTTTTCTTAATTTTTTTTTGATTTATTGCTTCCTGCAAAATTTCATTATTAAGGTGTTTAAAGCCTTTTTCTTCCTGAATATCACCAATTGCTCCAATAACAGCGATATGAGGCAATAGAGGTTTATTTGTTAGGTACTTTGAAAAAAAGTAAACAACTCCTGAACCAGAGATTTCTTTTCCGCCATCTATACCAAAAATATGAGGATTAACGTGGAATATATTTTTATTAGATTCTTTTGATTCAGGTGAGTGGTGGTCTAAAATGAAAACTTTTTTTTCTTTAAATAAATCATTTATTGTAATAATTTGTCCAGAGCCAATATCTGTAAAGACATAGTAATTATAGTTTTCTTTCACAAATTTGCTTAAATTCTTTTTATTTAATTGCTGGACAATTGATATAACATAAGGTCGGTTTTCATGTTTTAGAGCATTTATCAGAATAGAGGCTGCACAGATTCCATCAGAATCTAAGTGAGAGATTATCCTTATATTTTCTTTTTTGTCAATAGTTTTAAATTTATCAGCAGCAGATTTAATATGCTCTTTGAATAATTCATATCTTTTCAATTTCTGACCCTTTAAATTTAAATAAAAATAAAAAAAAAAAAATGCTCGAAAATCAGAGACACAAGGAAATCAGAGATTTCCGGTGTCACAGAAAATCAGAGATTTTCTCGTGATTTTCAGCACCAACTTCGTTGGAAAAAAAAAAACTATTCGACTACCAAAGAAACTTTTTTTCTGTCATACTTCCATTCAACTGGAATCTTTTTTTTTTTTTTTGTAATATTTGACTAATTTTTTTATTTTTGATTCTGTAATTTGTAATCCTCTTAAAGCAGAGATATCTTTTTTGTTTTCTTCCATATGTTTTTTTAAAATTGAAACTTTTTTTATTAATGATGCCAAATCTTCAGGAAATTTTTTTAATAATTTTTTTTCTGCCAATATGGTTGTTATCTTTTTATTAGTTAAAAACTCTACATCTGGCACTCCATAAGTGTCCCTAAGAATAATACCTATTTTTGAAGGAGAATTTCCTTCCTTTGCAAATTTTACAACTAATAGTTCTATCTCTTTTGGTTTAAGTCTTATCCATGTTGGTTTTACTTTTGTTAAAGGCTTTTTTGAGCCTGATTTGCCTTTTGCTCTTGAATACATGCGTGCCATTTTTATTTACCTCTTTGATCATTTTTTTTTTTTTTATTTAAATATTTTATATTTTACCGAATTCAATGAAAATTACTAAATTTTTTTTTTTTTAATGACTATTTTTGATTTATTGATTATTTTGGAAACAAATAGAAGAATTTGTCTCCAGTATAAGCCAGCTTTCACCGACTTATCTATCGGTAAATATTGAAATTATAAGTCTATTTATAAACCTTTTTGTTTAAAATCAATAATCAAAATATCAATATCAAGAACTCAATAAATTAAATAAAAAAAAAACAGAATATTTATTTTAAAAAGCTTTAAATATTATTATAACAATAAATAAGTAATATGGATATAAAAAAAAAAGCATATGATAAATCATTAGAGGTTGTTAGCAAATGCTGTACAAAGCACGGAATATATGCCTCTGCTCATGGTTATACTGCAATATGGGCTCGTGATTCGATGATAACATTTCTTGGGGCTTCTTTAATCAAGGCATTTAAGGAATGCTTTAAGCAGAGTTTAATCAATTTATCAAAGTACCAAAGCAAATTAGGAGAAATTCCAAATAACATTGATATTTGGGATAAGAGAAGAAAACATAAAGTAACTTTTGCTTCTATTGACTCTTCATTGTGGTATATAATTGGAATGCACGTATATGCTAAAAGGTATAGAGATAAATCATTATTAAGGAAATATAGGAAAAATATTGACAAGGCTTTATTATGGATACAATATCAAGATGCAGGAAAGGATTCATTGCCTGAACAGCAGCCAACAACAGACTGGCAGGATGCATTTCCACATAAATATGGGCATGTTCTAAATACACAGGCACTTTATTATATTTGTTTAAAATTATTAAAAAAAAATGCAGAAAAAATAAAAAAAATAGTTAATGGAAAAATAAGGAAAGATCTGGATTTTTTTAATCACAAATCTGGGTTTTATCTTCCCTGGATATGGAAAAGTCATGATAATGTTAGAGAGGAAGCATATTGGTTTGATTCTTTAGGGAATTTATTAATGGTTGTTTTTGATGTTGCTGATGAAGCAAAGGCAAAACGAATCTTAAAATATATATGCAAACATAGGATAAACAGACCCTATCCAGTTAAAGCACTTTATCCTCCATTTAGGAAAGGAACAAAACAATGGGAAAAATATTTTGAAAAAAGTGATGCTAAACTTCCTTATCATTATCTTAACGGTGGGATATGGCCTTATATAGGAGGATTTTATGTTTTAGCTTTGATTAAATACAATAAGTTCAAAGAAGCTGAGAAAGAATTAAGGAAATTAGGAAAGAGCATATTAATAGGTAATTCTCCTGAATGGCTTGACGGCAAAACTGGAAAGCCCCATGGAAAATATCAGGCATGGAATGCAGGAATGTATATTCTGGCTTATGAAAGTTTAAGGAAGAAAAGGGTTTTGTTATAAATTTAATTTTTCTTTTATTAGGTCACTAATATTTCTTGCAATATTAACATAATCAAAGTTTTCAACAACATGTTGTCTTGCTTTATTGCCAATGTCTTCTCTTAATTTATTATCTGTTAATAATTTTAAGGTGTATTCTGCTAACTCATCCTCATCTGCCTTGTAAGCAAATACCTTTTTCTCAGGAAATTTCATCCAAAACCTTCTGTCAAAACCCATAAATGGATAAACCCACTCTCCTTCCAACTCAATAGTTGATTTTACTTTAGCAAGAAAACCTGTTTTATTATGTATTATTGTTTCTTTAGGACCCATTTCATTTATACTTATTACAGGGATTCCACAACTCATTGCCTCTACCTGTATCATACCAAAACCCTCTAACCTGGAAGGAGCAGCATAAATATCTGCTGCATTTAAGATATAAGGCATAAAGTTATTGCTCCATTTACCGTCTAAAAAAATAATTTTTTCCGGGTTCAGGTTTAGTTCCTGAACTAATAATTCCTCTTCTCTTCTATGGTCTTCTGCACATTCACTTGGCCATGATTTCATAACGTATTTATAATTTGGAAATTGCTCATCAACTATCTTAAGTGCTTTTAACATTTCCTGACTTCCTTTAGAGGTTGTATCTCCTCCAACTGTTAAAATCATCTTTTCATCCTCTCTAATACCCAATAATTCCCTAATCTTTTTTATCTCTGGGCTTGATTTTGGTATTGGTTTAAATAGATTAGTATCAATTCCTATATGCATAGGAACAATATTATCTCCTTTAACACCATCCCTGATATAGGTTTTTTTAACCCATTCACTTGTTACTAAAATTAAAGACAATGAATTCAGAATTCCTTGATAATTAGCAATCCAACCGTCAGCAACAAACCAGGGAATTGGAGTAATTTTATATTTTAGCGGGTCGATAACTAATTCAGGTGTATTGCCCCAATAACCAATACCAATTGCAACATCTGGCTTAAAGTTACGGAATTTCCAGTCTCTTTCCAAATCACTGCCGGGATTACATGGAAGTACATTTTCATTATTCTTCTTCATTCCTAAATAAAGATAATGGCCTTGTAATGACAAACCATCGGGTTCAGGCGGGTATGCATATTGGATTATTGTTTTCATTTTACTATAAAACCCTCATCTCCACAGCTTCTTTCCTCAAAACTTCCAATCTTAAATCCATACATTTGTGTAATTATTTTTTTTTTTTTTTTCAAATCTTCATCACTTAATTTATAGTAATTTTTATTTTTTATTGCAATACAATAATCATTTTTCTTTTTATAGTTAAAAAAAATAATTTTTTTTGTTTTTAATTTTCCATCTTTGATCATTTTATTTACAGCATTATGGATTTCTTTATGTCTTATGTGGCCGTATTCACCGTTTTTTCCATGGGTATAAATTATATCAAATTCTTTTTTTTTTAAATGTTTATCAATTAATTCTATAATCTTATTGCTAGCAATGGGATATAATTTTTCATCCTCTAAGTTAGTTATAATTGGTTTTGCATTGTAGTAAGAGCATACGTTAAGAAATTTAGGGCACCTGTCAGGATCATCAGATCTGCAAAGAGAGAATATTGTCCAATTGTACTTATTCCTGAGAATTTGATTTCCCATCCAGATTGTTTCATCATCAGGGTGCGCTACTATTGCTAATGCTTTCATATCATATTAGAATTTTTATTTAGTTTATATTATTTATTATTTTTGTCTCTTTAAGTCTTCAATGTGCAATCTTGCTATTAGATAAGCAATAGTAGATTCTGCACCTTGATTAAGGTTAAGGCAACTTGGCAATAGCCCGTCAAAACAACCGCCTGTTACCTCATCATAAACAAACTGGTTAATAGAATTTTTTCCTAAAAACCAGTGGAATGACAGTAATGCCTTATTTAGATAGTCGTTGTCCTTAGTTATGCCATAAGCAGTTTTATATGCATGAACCATTGATTCAGCATCTACTGGTTGCTGGTCATGAAATGATCTTTCTCCGTTTCTGAAATACCAACCATTATGGCCTATCAAAACTAATTTATTATCTATAACTACAAGACTGGATAGAAAATTAAGGCTTTCTTTTCCTATATCCAGGTATTTTTTGTCTTTTAAAACATCATATGCCAAAAATAAAGAGCTTGGCAATATTCCGTTAGAATATGTTATTGAATTTTCAAACCATTTCCAATCTTCTGATATGTTCTTTCTATACTGTTTTACTAAAGAATCAGCCAAATACTTTATCTTTTCTTTTATATCTTTATTTTTATAAATTTTATAATAATTATACAATCCATTAATTGTAAATGTTTTTCCTCTCAAACTTTCAATTTTTTTATAATTTTTAATAGCATTATCAAAAATAAATTTGGCTGTTGCCTTAATATTCTCATAGATTTTAGAAGAAATAACTAAACCAAGAGCAAATATTGCTCTTCCGTAAGAATCTTCACTTCCGATTTTATCTAAAAATTTTCTATCATAACTAACTGCGTTATGGAACATACCATCTTTTTTTTTGCAATACTGAACAAAACTTAGATATTTTTTTGCTAATTCAAAACTATTGGCATCCCTAAACAAATCATAACTTTTTATTGCGACAATTAAAGCACGGGCATTATCATCTAATGTATAACCTGTTGCTCTATCAGAAATAGAGTGTTTTGCATGCTGTATTATTCCTGTATCATCTGTCAGGCTTAACAGGTGTGTTAATTTAAATTTTGGGAATTTATATAATCCTACATTTTCACTGATGCTAATTATATTCTTGAAAACATCTAAATACTGGGCAGCAACATTATTCCATTGCATTTTTGTGCCTAACTTATAAGCATTTTTTTCTATTTTTTTTTTGTAGTCAGGATCCTCAATTAGTCTGTTTATTGCTTCTGTAATTGCGTTTGAATCCCTAAAATTGACAAGAATTCCCCTTTCATCTTTTATCATTTCCTCTCCATATAAAGACGGTGTTGAAATAATTGCTTTTCCAGCACCTAATGCATAAGTTAAGGTTCCGGATGTTATCTGATTTGGGTCAAGGGCTGCATTAACGTAGATGTCTGTTGCTTCCAAATACCATATTATCTCTTGTAATGTTAAATATTTATTATAAAATTTGACATTATCCTGTAAATTTAATTTTTTGACTAACCTTATTAATCTGTTTCTGTAGTCTTCTCCTTCATATTTTCTGATCTGTGGGTGTGTTTCTCCAATAATTAAAAACAAAGCATTTGGATGTTTCTTAACTACTTTTGACATTGCTTTTATTGTGTATTCAATTCCTTTTCCTTTATTTATTAAGCCGAATGTAGAAATAATAAAATGATTCTCTAACCCTAATTTTTTTTTTATTCTGTTTTTCCTGTAGGGGTGGAATACAGGTGCTCCATGATGAATAATATCTATTTTTTTATCATTTATTCCATAGCTTTTTTTTAATATATCTACTGCCGATTCTGCCATCACAGTAATTGCAGAACTTCTTTTTGCAATAGCTCTAACAATCCTTAATCTAGCTGGGTCTGGATTTGGCAGAATGGAATGAAATGTAACAACAACAGGTTTTCTTATAGTCTCTAAAAAAGGAATCAAATAACTTCCATGTTCTCCACCAAAAATTCCAAATTCGTGCTGTATTGAGACAAGCTTTATTCTATCATCTTTATTAATTTTTTTTGCAGCTGTTATATATTTTTCAATATAGCTTTCATTTAACTGCATCTTTACCTTATTTCCATAGTTGTAAATGGAACTTCCGTTGTCGTTTATAGCAAGAACCTTACTTTTTAAAGTTGGATTAAATTTTTTATCCATAGCTTTTGTTAAATCTCTTGTAAAGGTAGCTATCCCGCATTCCCTTGGCGGAAATGTTGAAACATATAACACCCAGTTATGATCTGTCATTTTTTTTTTTTTTTTATTTCTTATACAGAAAATAAAGTTTTTCCTTATTTTCTTTGCTTTTTATTAATTCCTCAAGCAGTTTATTTAGGTCTACAGAAGCAGCTGCAACATATTTATCAGCAGCTCCGTAATAAATGTAAAGTTTTTTTCCAAATATTGCTGCACCTGTGGGAAATACAACATTATCTACATTTCCTTTTTTTTCCCATTCTTTATCGGGAAAAAAAAAAGGGTAATCAAGGTGACCTATAACTTTTGTTGGATCATTCTTGTCTAATAATGCTGCTCCTGCTCTATAGATTTTTCCCTTATCCATGTCGTCTACAGAATGATAAATCAAAAGCCATCCTTTATCAGTCTCTATTGGCGGGCAACCACCACCAATATTCCTAGATTCATACCAGTATGTTGATTCCAAAACAATATAATCACCAAGGTTTTTCAGATAGTTCTTAAAAAATTTAGGGGTTATTTCATTAAAATCTTTGAAATAAATAATTTGTATATCCGGCAGTATGCGGTGTATCATTGCAAATTTTCCTTTTATTTTTTTTGGAAAAAAAAAATGGTCTTTATCCCACAGCAAAACGTCCTTTCCTACTTTGTCCTTAAAATAAGATTCAAAAAGAAAATACCTTTCTTTTAATTGTAATCTACAAGAACGAAAATAGTTTTCTGCCTTATCATAGCTGATATCTGGCAGAATAGTCTTTTTTTTTTCCCAATTTTTTAGATCTTTGCTTACAGCATAAGCTGGCCTTACATTACGTCCATCATAAGCCGCATATGTAAGGTAATATATTCCATCAAGATGAACTATTCTCGGATCTTCAAGGTTTTTTTCATATTCATGTTCTGGATATAGAATGGGTTTTTTTGATCTTTCAACAACCTTTAACGGTCCTTTTAATTTACAGTAGCCTATTGTTGACTTTTTTTTTTTGCTAAATGCCCTATAAAACATATGAACTTCATTTCCAACTTTAATGCAGCCAGGATTAAAAACACCGTAATTTTCAAATTTTAGATTAGTTGGCTTTAGAACGATGCCTTCTTTTTTTACTTTAATCATCGGTATTGTTTTACTTTATTAAAGTATAAATACTTTTCTATAAAATAAAAAAAAATAGCCCCGGGCAGAT
>CAYXTQ010000002.1:14005-29150 GCA_964467845.1 uncultured Methanosarcinales archaeon
AATAGCCCCGGGCAGATTCGAACTGCCGTCAACGCATTTCTTCATGGTAACTCCAAAGTGCGCTATCCTTGACCGCTAGATTCCGCAGAACATTTGTTCTTCTACGGGGCTGATATGAATCTGCCTAGGCTTTTATTTGAGAAATATTGTTTATATTTAAATTTAATGCCTTTAATCTACTATTTAGAGTAGAACTTGGAATATGATAACCAAATTTCTTCCAGAATAAGAATTTACTTATATGGACAGGATTTGATGGTTTTATTATTTTGAACCATTTTTCTAAATTATGTTTTCCTGATATTTCATAGTTGAGTATATGACTACCGTTTCTTTTATCTTTCCAAATATTATAATTAAATTTTAATTTTCTTAGTAAATATTCTATCATTACACCCATTTCAGAATATTTTGCAGAAATTCTGGTTCTAGGATAATAATTTATTTCTTTCTTTTGTTTTGAGAATTTTATACTACCATCAGTATCAAATAATCCTCTTAAAAAATGAGGAATTAAATGTTTATTATTTTTTATAAACTTAGGTACAGATATTCCATTTTTTGGACCTCTTGATAGTCCAATTTTTAAAAAATAATTTATTATACCCTTAGATTCAATTTGAATATAATGAGCATTTTTATGTTTTTGTTCAAAAAGTATTGGTCTTATATTAAAATTATTGTTAAATAGTTTTAATACGACTAGTTTATGATATGCTTTATCATTTATGCTGCCTGTGATTGTAATCCTATTACATGATTTATGCAGATTTCCATCTCCTAGTATAATTCCGCATAATTCTGCAATTTCTTTATTAATTTTTGTTGAATTCATTTTACATCATCTCTTTTTATTGCGTTGAAACTATGTAAACGGTTTTCCTTTATATATCTCACGCATACTTGGCCAGTGCTAGTGAGAAAACCATAATTTGATAGTTGAATTAATATTTAGTGATGTAAAATACTGAATGAGAACAAAAATTGAAGAAATAGCCCCTGGCAGATTCGAACTGCCGCCCTCAGGTCCAGAGCCTGATATCCTTGACCACTAGACGAAGGGGCTCTAAGCATTAAGAATTATGTTTTTATTTTTAAATATTACTTAAACACAGTCTCTGCTCTCTTAACTGGGATCTTATCTTTTTTGTTTTTAATTTCTTCGATTACAGTTAGATAAGGATCTATATTTCCAAGAATTCTTTTTATAAAATCAAGGCCTTTTTGTGTAATAAACAAATGTTTTTTTTTGTACATGATAAGTTTCTTTTTTTCTAAAACTTCTAAGTTCCTGTAAATTGCTCTTGGCTGTTTTTTTGCTAATTCAAACTTTTTAACCATATCTATAAAAGAAACTTTAGAGATTGCTAACTTTAATGGTTTGTCTTTAAATTTTTCATCAGCCTCCTTATAATACCAATACAGAGCAAATAAGATTAATTTAGTTTTTTTTGTAAACCCCATATTAGAATTAGTAATACTTTAAGTTTATAAATTTTTTTAATTATTTTTTTTTTTTTTAGTGAACTCAATAAAATAATATTAATTTTTGCGCGAATGTACTACTGGCTCGCCAATTCTGAAATTTCATAGCTAAATGGCGAGCAGATAAGGCAAATTCTATTTTATTTTTTTTTTAAATTTTTTATGATTATTTTATCTCCACAACTTTAATGCTTCTTCTTCCATAAAATGTAGCTTAGAAGGAACTATAAGGCAACAAGGACCATCTTTAAAATCATACTTTAATAATTCATTAGCTTTTCCAGATTTAATTATTTGGTCTAATGAGCTGATTTTAGCACAACCAACGCATAATGTATTATCTGTAAAAACCTTTTCCCCTCTTTTAATTTCAACCTTTAAAAGATATCTGATAGCGTCATTTATGGATAAAAATTTATTTTCCTTAGGGTCAAGGTCAAGTAAAAATAGAGTATGTAACTTAGCTTTTTGGTTTAATGATAAAACATCATAAGGTGTTTCAATATTTTCATTATCAAATGGAATAGAAGTAATCTTACCAAATTTATATAGCTGGAGTCCTGTTACTCCTATAGCAGTTATTATTGAAGCATTATGTATGATTTGTGTTTTTATTCTTTTTTTATGTGCTCTAAGCATTAAGTCAACATGGGTTGTAGCTGACAAAGCATCTCCAATAACTAGGAAAGCTACTTTTTTAATTGAGGCTTTATCAAGAATTTCATCTGCTTTGTTTTCAACTAAATCCCTGTTAGCTAATATTACTTTTTTTTCATATAGCTTTTCAAGATAGGAAACAGGCACATTTAGCTTTGAAGTATAGTTTTCCAAGTAAATGTAATCGCATTTTTTTACAGCTTCTAAACCTTTTAGAGTAATGTCTTTTTCATCATTTAAGCCTAGGCCAATAATGTATAACATATTAGACTGGGGATTATTTGTTTCTTATTTAAATTTAATTGTTTGTTTCTTATAAAAAATCAAGAATAAAAAAAAAAAAAAAAAGATTTAAATATAACCTCTTAATTCCAAAGTTAAAAATTTTCTTAGGTGTTAGCATGGATTATGAAAAACTTATCAGTATGACTATTGAGGAAATTGCAAGAACATTTAATGTTAGATCACTTTATCTGCAGGAAAACAGGAATAGTCTTGTAAGGCATCACCTTTACCCTGATTTAAGCTCATTAGTTAAACAAAGCTTGAAAGAAAGATTAGGATACACACCAAAAACTTTTTCATTATTTCAATATAATTCTTCAGTTTTGAAAGGTGATACCTTATTAGTCAGGGTTAGTAAAGGTCAAATAAAACCCTAAAAAATTCTAAGTGGATATTATTAAATATTTTAAAGAAGGTTTCAATATGTCGGAAATATACTACAAGCTTATAATAAGTGGATGAAATCCATTATAAAAAGTGAAATTTGTATATTTCCGAGCATACTAAAAAATCGCAAAGCGATTTTTGGTATCCTGAAAATGCTCTGCATTTTCATGATGCTCAAAAACCACTATTTACATTTGCGATAAGTAATATTACAATATTTTATGAATGGTGGTTTTTGACATATTGTTCCAAAAATGAAATATTGTTCCAAAAATGGAAAAATATAAATATAAGCTTTATTTCCATATATCTCAATGGAAGATATTAATATTTTAGAAGGATTGTTTGACACTAAAATACTAAAAATAACAAGGCTTTTTATTAATGAAAAAGAAAATCAGTTTTATTTAAGGGAGATTTCTAAAAAGGTTAATGTTCCAATAGCAACTACTTTTAGGATTGTTAAAAAATTATTAAAATTAGAAATTATAGAAGAAATAAAAATAAAAAAATTCAAATTATACAAATTAAAAGAAAGTTTAAATACCAAATTCTTGGAAAGCTTTATTCGAGAAGAAAAGAGAATTTTAGATAATTTTGTCGAAAGAATTAAGCAAATTCCAGGAGTGAATTCACTTATACTGCATGGAAGAGAAATGAAAGACAGGGCAAATATTTTGCTTATAGGAGAAAGCATAGATTCAAATCAGATAAAACAAATATGTGCGGATATTAAGGAAAAATATAATTTTACAATAAGTTCTTTGACATTAACAGAGGATCAATTTACTCAGATGAGCAGTATGGGGCTTTATTCTGGTGATAAGAAGATCTTGTATAAAAAAACTGTATAGTTGGAAATATATTTTAAGAAACAGAAATATTTATATATCTACATATCTTAAAATAGAAGTAATTAAACTCGCGTTTTTTTGGCGGAAAACGGAGTTTTCATCTTTGTGGGCAAAAATAAAGACTTCTTAGGTATTTATCTTGCTAAAATCATAATGTTTAATCACCTGTTAGCGCAGATAATTAAACTTTTTCTTAAGGAGAAGTAAAACAATTTTACATATAAATATTTTGGTAATGGAAAATATATATTGAATAATATAAAAGACAAAAGGGGTTGATAAAAAATGGAGTTTATCGTCGAAAAGGCAAAAAAGAATGCAGATATGAGAAAATTTGAAGGCCTAGAGGGACAGGCCAACATAAAGGTTATTGGTGTTGGAGGAGCTGGAAATAACATGGTTAGTTGGCTTTATAAAAAAGGTATTAAAGGAGCTGAAATTATTGCATGTAATACTGACAAACAACATCTAGATATTTCTGATGCTGATAGAAAATTTTTGATTGGAAGAGATCTTACTAAAGGATTAGGTTGTGGAGGATTTCCTGAAAAAGGAGCTGAGGCTGCTCAAGAGAGTTTACAGGAATTTAAGGCATGTTTAAAAGGTGCTGATATGGTTTTTGTTTGCGCAGGAGAGGGTGGCGGAACAGGAACAGGAGGAGCACCAGTGGTTGCACAAGTTGCTCGTGACATTGGAGCAATAGTTATTGGAACTGTAACAATGCCTTTCAGGATTGAAAGAGCAAGAGTTGATAAAGCAGAGTTTGGCTTACAACAACTTAGACAGGTTTCTGACACTGTTATTGTTATAGATAATAATAGGTTAGTGCAAATAGCAGGCAATTTACCAATACAACAAGCTTTTGCAGTTGCAAATGAATTAATAAGCACTATGATCAAAGGTATTGTTGAAACTATAGCAGTACCTTCCTTAGTCAATTTAGATTATGCAGATGTTAAGGCTATAATGAAGAATGGAGGAGTAGCTGTTATAGGTGTAGGAGCCTCTGATACAGAAAATAGGGTAGAAGAATCTGTAAAAGGTGCTTTAACTAATCCGCTATTGGATATTAGTTATGAGGGAGCAACTGGTGCTTTAATCCATGTAGCAGGCGGCCCAGACATGACACTAGATGAAATAAATAGAGTAGGTGAGCTAGTAACTGAAAGTTTAGATGAGGACGCTAATGTAATATGGGGAGCAAGAGTTACTGATGATATGAAAGGAAAACTAACTGTTATGACCATAATTACTGGTGTTAAGAGTCCTTGGATATTAGGCAAGGTAGATTATAGAGAGCCTAGTGCTCAACTAAGAGAGGTGAGCGATGAGCTAGGCATTGAAATCGTAAGATAATGATCACCCCTTTAGTCTTTGTGTGGTGACCTCTTCGGAGGAAGGTTTCTTGCCTTCATCTTTTTACCACCCCCAACAATAAAACGATGAAGGCATTTTTTTACCCCTCATGAATGTGGGGGGTTTTTTTTTTTTATTTTTTAAGAAGATTTTAATAAGGATTAATTCTAGAAATCAATAATAAAAAAATCAATAACTTCACAAATAAGATTAGTCAAACATAGTTTGTCTTAAGTACGAAGTTGAACAATTATTTTTTTTTTAATATTTTAAATTCAATGATTTTAATAAAATAAAAAAATAAAAAACAAAAACTGGAATAAGTGCACAAATAAAGGTGAAGATTTTAATATAACAACTAATGATAAATTAAATAATGATTAAAAAAAAAAAAAAATTATTTCTCTTTTCTTAACTTTTGATTTATTTTTCTCAGAATTTCTTTGCCTTTGTCAACAGCTCTTCTTACAGAAGCAGAGGTATAGCCAAGATATAAATCAACATCTTTAATTCTGCCCCACCAGACATTTATGTAAGCAACATTATCCATTTTGAATTTTGGAGGAGCTGGAGGTATTTCATCAGCATAACCAATAGTTATGATAGCCTGGGGTCTTGCTTCATCTATAATCTTTAATAATCTCTTTACGCGCTCTTCATCAAAAGCTCCAACCCAGCAAGCTCCTAATCCAAGAGAATGGGCAGTTAACAACATATTCTCAGCAACAGCAGCGCAGTTTTGTATTGAATAAAGTTTTTCTCCTCTTAAACCATAGTGTCTTTTTGCTTTTTCTGGCTCTTCTACAATCACAATATGGACTGGAGCCTGAATCATCCAGTATTGCTGGAAAGAAGCTTCTGCAATACCTTCCCTTAACCCTTTATCTAAAACTACAATAAATTTCCAGTTTTGTATGTTGCCAGAAGAAGGGGCTGCTCTGCCTGCTTCCAAAATTTTCCCTACTTTATCCCACTCTACTGGAACTTCTCTGAATTTCCTTATACTTCTTCTTGTGGTGATACATTCAAAGACGTCCATTATAGGAATATTTAAATAAAACTTATATTTATATTTAACTATAATGCGATATGCTCAGTTAGTAGATATTTACGAAAAATTAGACAAAACAACCAAAAGATTAGAGAAGACTTATATCATATCAGGGTTTCTGAAAACTATTGATGTTAAAGACACGTCTGATAGTGTTTTATTATTGCAAGGAAAGGTTTTTCCAAGCTGGGATGAACATAAAATTGGAGTTGCTTCTAGGCTGATTCTTAAAGCAATTAATTTGGCTACTGGAATTAAAATAAATGAGATAGAAAAAGAATGGAAGAAGGAAGGGGATTTAGGAATTGTAACTGAAAAATTGATAGCAAGAAAAAAACAAAAGACATTATTTGCAACAAGTTTAACTGTTGATAAAGTAATAAATAATTTAAGGAAGTTGGCTGTTTTAGAGGGTATTGGAACAGTAGATAAAAAGATTTCTTTAATTGCTGAATTGTTAACATCAGCGCAACCTTTAGAGGCAAAATACATTACAAGAACTGTTTTAGAGGAATTAAGGATTGGTTTAGGAGAAGGTGGGATGAGGGATGCAATAGTTTGGGCTTTTTTTAGCGAAAAAATAGGCTTTAAATATGACAAAGAAGAAAATGAAATTTTGATAGACAACAGGGATGAATACAATAAGCATGTAGATGCTGTGCAAAGCGCTTATGATTTGACAAATGATTTTGGCAGTGTTGTTGAAGTATTAAGAAAAAAAGGATTAAAGGGTTTAGATGATGTTGAGTTAACAGTTGGAAAACCAATTAAGGTAATGCTGGCTATAAAGGTTAAGGATATTGAGGAGGGTTTTGAAAGGGTTGGAAAGCCAGCAGAAGTTGAATATAAATATGATGGATTTAGGATGCAGATACATAAGGATAAGGAAATAAAACTATTTACAAGAAGATTGGAGAATGTTACAAAACAATTTCCTGAAGTAGTTGATTTTATTAAGAAG
Organism: uncultured Methanosarcinales archaeon; assembly: GCA_964467845.1. Classification (GTDB taxonomy): domain Archaea; phylum Nanobdellota; class Nanobdellia; order Woesearchaeales; family CAYXTQ01; genus CAYXTQ01. The sequence continues at coordinate 21,042 of CAYXTQ010000002.1, forward strand.
AATGTAAAGGGAAAAAGTTTTATTTTAGATGGAGAAGCAGTCGGTTATGACAGCAAGACAAAAAGATATTTATCCTTTCAAAATATCTCTCAAAGAATAAAAAGAAAGTATGGAATTAGTGAGTTATCTAAAAAGATGCCTGTTGAGCTTAACATATTTGATGTCCTTTATTATGAAGGAAAGAATTTGATAAAAGATAGGTTTGAGAAAAGGAGAAAGTTACTGGAGAAAATTGTAACGCCTGTTCCGTTTAAGGCAATACTGGCTAAAAATATCGTTACAAGTGAAAAAAAAAAAGTACAGGAATTTTATGATGAAAGTTTGAAGGCAGGTAATGAGGGAGTAATGTTTAAAAAATTAGATGCTCCTTACAAACCCGGAGCAAGAGTTGGGCATATGGTTAAGTTAAAGCCTGTAATGGAAACTTTAGATTTAGTTATAACAGCAGCAGAGTGGGGAGAGGGTAAAAGAGCTAATTGGCTTTCAAGCTTTACTGTTTGTTGCATTAATGAGGATGGTAATTTCTTGGAAATTGGCAAGGTTGGAACTGGTATCAAGGAAAAGGGTGAAGAAGGAGTCAGCTTTGAACAGTTAACAGAGTTATTAAAACCTTTAATAATTGCTGAAAAAGGAAGAGAGGTTAAAGTAAAGCCAGAATTAGTTGTAGAAGTTAATTATGAAGAAATACAGAAAAGCCCAACCTACAACAGCGGCTATGCATTAAGATTTCCCCGCTTGGTTAAAATTAGGGAAGACAGAGCTCCTGAAGAGATTTCTACTTTAGATATGGTTGAAGAGTATTATTATGGGCAGAAGAAGAAATAAAATGCCCCTGCCGGGAATTAAACCCGGGTCACAACCTTACTGCTTAAAACCGCAGGGTTGTATCTTGTTCACTAGACGACAAGGGCTTAACTATAATGATTTTTTGTTTCTTTATAAATATTATTAATATTTATATTTAATTACTATAAAGTAGTTATAAATAGAAAGGTTTATATATTAGTTTACTAAATAAATTAAAATAATTCATTTAAACAGTTATAAAAATGTTACACCTACGGGGAATAACTGAAGCAGAGCATAATGTCTTAATTGTAGATAGAGATCAGTCTAGAATAGAAAAAATAATATCTGCTTTAAGAAATACTGGTTATATTCTTGATACAACAACAAATGAAAAAATAGCTATTAAAAAATTAAAGGATTCTTTTTATGACGTACTAATTTTTAATTATACTAGTCTGCCTGATAATGGCAAAAAATTTTTAGAGGAACTTAAAACTAAATCTCCAAATACAGTACCTTTAGCAACTACAGAAAAATACGATGAAAATTTAGAATCCCTGATTCTGGAAGAAGGCGTTTATAATATTCATGGAGGCAAACATATTAGACCAGCAAGACTAAGAGCTGATGTTAGGAATGCTATAAGTCTTATTAAATCTGCTATTGATCATAAGACAGGATTTTATAACTCATATTTATTATTTCAAAGAATTAATGAACAAATTAATAGTATATTAGATAGGAGAACAAATATAAGGACACTAGCTGATAGAAGAAAAAATAATTATTGCCTATCAATTTTATTAATAGACTTTGATAATTTTAAAAAGATAAATGATACTTATGGGCATATTGAGGGAGGAGATGTTGTTTTAACAAGTGTTGCAGATGAAATTAGAAAAAATACTCGTCCAACTGATATATATGGAAGATATGGAGGAGATGAGTTAGTGGTTGGTATTCCTGGTTTGGATTATAAGAAGGCATTAGGTAAAGCAGAAATTATACGTGATAGAATAGAAAATAAAAATATCCTATCAAAAAGTAGTAGGATTATAAATGCTACAGTTACTATTGGACTTGTAACAGTACCTTGTGAAGGTGTACCTAATAATGTAGAAAGCATTATTTCTGCTGCAGATAAAGCACTATATTTTGGAAAAAGAGAACTTAAAAAAAATGTAGTAGTAGGTTATTTAGAACTGCCTCTTCATAAGAGATAATTAATTATAAATTTTATTCTTAATCTTAACAAAAAACTCCTGAACTTTTTTATCCCTAAAATCAGGAAATGTTCTTAATGCTTCTATTACTTTATTTTTTCCAAAATAATAGGTTAAGTGAGCAAATATTCCTTTTCCAATGTAAACTTTGTAAGGGCTTTCTTTGACAGAAGCTAAAACCAACTGCTCTTTTGTTAAGTAACCTGGGTCCAAATTAATTGTTCTTTTGTTATCAACAGAATATTTTTCCTCTAAATCATTTGTAAAAACTTTAATTTCAGCTAATTCTTCTCTTTCAATCAAATTTTTAAAAACAATTATTTTTTTTAGAAGATTTTTTCCTATTTCTTTTTCGTAATAATTTGTAAATTTGTCGAAATCATATTCAATAAAATCTTCTTCTAACGGACCAAATTTTTTTGTTAATTCCTCTAATACTTCATCATAAATATTTTTGTTATTATATAAAATCCCTATAAACAATTTTGCTTTTGAAACTTCTTTTATTTTAACCATCTTTATAATCCTCTAAGCTTATTTGTCCTTTCCTCTTATTTAATTTTACTGGCTTTATTTCTTGGCCAACTTGTTGTTTTACACTTTCAGCTATTTTCTGTCCAAGTATTTGTTTTAATAAAGCAATATCTGCTTTTTTAACATCACTTATGTCTCTAATTTTATTGTTATATAATCTTCTTGCTCTTACTCTTCCAATATCCCTTAGTTGCAGTAGAGGTAATAATTCTTCTTTTGCTCCATACTTTAACCTAAACCTTAATTTTATTATTTCCTTTACTAATGGCTGGAACTTTAATAATTTAGCTAATTCTTCTGTTGCATATAGCAACCAATCTGCTATTTCTAGTTTAGACCTTATTTCACCAGGCCTTATTCCATACCCTTCTAATAAAAATTCTTCATCTTTTTCATCAATCCACTCTTGGAAGAATAAAGATGTTTTTATTGAATTAATAAAATCTTCATAATCAGGATCAAACATAGAAGGCTCTTCATCTAAAATAAATTCATTATAATAAAGAAGTTTTTCCTGTATTTTATCATACTCTTTAACCCTTACTCTAAGTAAAGGCCTTATTTCTAAAGTGTGTGAAATCATCTGCAAGAATGAAAATGCTTTAATTTTTTTTACAGTTGCTTTTCTCAAGCAGGTTATAATAAAATGTGCTGTTAATGGATCAATGTAAAGTTCTGCAACCCTTTTGCCAATAATGGTTGGCTTATATTCCTGGTTGTTTAATTCATTCGCAGATGAAAATTCTTCTTTTGTTGATGAAATAAATTCAAATTCTTCCAATAAATCAAGTATTTTTTCAATGATTAATTCGAGTTTTTCCATATCCTTAAACTGGTAAGCCCAGAATGTTTTTTCAAAAAAATTTAAAATCTGCTTTTTGTTTTTGACAAACCTTGTTGCTATTAAAGAAAGCAAATACATCCTTAAAACTGGTTCTACTGCTAACTTTGAAAATATTTTCTCTGGCTTACCTTTAATGTATTTTTTTTCTATTTTTTCTTTTTCAGGCTCAGTACTTGCAACAGCAATTGCCTCTCCATATTCATCAAATTTTGGACGTCCAGCACGACCTGCCTGCTGTAAATATTCTAAAACAGGAATCCAGGTTAAACCATGTAATCCATATCTTCTTAAGTCTCTAATAATTGCTCTAAAAGCAGGTAAATCAAGACCATACGCTAAAGTTGGAGTACAACAAATTATCTTTATTTCACCTTTTCTGAAATTATCCTCAACAATTTCTTTTTGTTTATGAGTTAAACCAGCGTGATGGAAGGCAATTCCTTTTTCAACACATTTAGATAAACGTTCGCATTGAGTTGTTGGTTTAGATAAAGCATTTAATATTTGTTCTGAAATTTCTTTATTAGTTTTTTCCTTAAGCTTTCTTGCAATATCTTCTGCTAACTTTTCAGCAGATTTTTTTGTGTTAACAAAAATCAAGGCTTGTTTTTTTATGTTAATTGTATCTAAAGCAATGTTTAATGCAGCATTATCTGTAATAACTTTTATCTCTTTTTTCATTTTTCTTAAAGAAGGTTGATTTATTTATAATCTTTACTATTGAATAACCAGAACTGTGAATCCAAGTTTTGGTTGCTGAGAACATTGTTCTCAATGCGTCACCCTCTGTGAAGAGAGCTTCCAAACTGTAGATTATTCACTCCAGTTTATAGTTAGCATTATTTTTTTTTATGTATATAAATTTTTCTTAATTTAATATTAGAAATCATTAAAAAGAGTTCAATAAAACTTTATCAAAAAAAAAAAAAAAAGAATGGGCCTGCTGAGATTTGAACTCAGGACCACTCGATTACCTACAAAACATGGTTTTGGAGGTTCCAAAACGTTAGTTTTGATATCAGTCGAGCGCACCAACCAGACTATGCTACAGGCCCAAGGTTAAATATTGAAATTTTAAAGTTTTTATAAACCTTATGGTTTTATTACTAAAACAGAATAGAAATGTTTTTAAAAAGTATATTAATTAGGTGGATAGATGACTAAGTTAAGGACTAGAATAATTAAACATTTACTAGAAGAACTTCCTTCTGAGATTGATAAACTAAACTCTGAAGATAAAAAAGAACTTTATGAAAAAACTTTGAATATCCTTTCAAATTATTTATATGAAATTGTTAAAAATTATAAGTTCGTTGATCTTTCTCCAAAAAAATTTCAAGAGATTATATACAGAAGAAGATTAAGAATAGTCGAAGAAAAGATTGAAGAGGACTTAAGTAAAGAAGACTTGGAATCCTTAGTTAAATTAAAAGCAAGAAATGATTTATTGCATATTGCAGCAAACTATCATCCAAATCAAAATAAATTTTTAACTGAGTGTTTTAAATATCTACTAAGAGGTACAATAAAGAACATTAGATTTTTTCAGAGGGTCAATGAAGAACTTATAGAAATAAAAAATGTAGAAGATATTTCAGATAAATTCAAGGAAGTTTTTAAATCAGGATCGGTTCTTGGGTCGTCTTTGCACCTTAGTACTGCAGACACTTTACTTATCAGAGTAGTTTATGATAAGTTTAGATTGCTTACTCCTCACATAAGGGCTGGAAGTAATTTATATGTAGATGAGTCTAAAATAATACTACCTTTGATGAATGCATATCAAGTTGATAGAGATAGAATAAGTAAAAAAAGTGAGGAATTTGATCCGTTGTATAGGCTTCTTTTTTCGATGTACGAAAAGTATTGTACAAAAATTGCTTCTGAGACTAGATGCACACACCCATTTGTTTATATATGGGATGGAAGAACAAGGACAGGTGATGGCACTTCAAAAACTCGATATCTTAGAGATGTTGAGAGATTTAAGCCAAATATGTTTAAAAATTTTGTTGAACTAAATCTTGAGAATCCTAATTTAAATATTCATGTTTTTCTTATATCACAACATTATACAATTATATCAGAATCTGGGGACATAATTAATGGTAATCTTGCAACTTCAAAAGAAAGCAAAAGTTTCACAAAAGATGTGCTTCAAAGGAGTAATACATACCCTATATATGTTGTTCTCAATGAGCCAAAAAAACTTTTGGATTATGTAACATCAAAGAATCCAAAAAATGCTACTATTGATGTTGCAAATGGTATGCTTAATGAACTAAGAAATAATATTGTTATTGGACCTGAGACTTTATTTTCTGCTGTTTTGTACAAATTATACCATTATCTGAATTATAATGGAGAAAATACTCCACCATATGAGTACATTAGGAAAGAATTTATAGAACAAGCGAAACATATGGAAAAGAATTTAATAAATTATAATTTAGGATATGACCTAAATAATTCTGCTGATTTTAAAAGTTTTTATAATCAGATGTTGCAGTTTTGCATAGAAACAAATCGTATAAATAAAGACCGGCGCATGAACCTACCTCTAATAGAATTCTATTACAACCAGGTTAAACACTTAATGAGGAAATAAATAAATAAAAAAACGCCCCGGGCCAGACTTTCATACTGATTACGTGTAAACCGAGCGTAACCAGTTTTTGAACTGGCGACCTTGCGATTTCTCCAAAAGATTAACAGTCGCACGCTCTAACCGCTAAGCTACCAGGGCATATTTGCTTTAGATTTAAAGTATATTTAAATAATTTTCGAATTTAAATACTTGACCATGTAAGGGCCTTCTCTTTTATAGCCTAACTTTCTATAATAGTTTCTAACACCTATTCCTGAAATTACTACAATTTTGTTTTTATAGTATTTTTTACAAATGTCTTCTGCTTCTTCTAATAAGACTTTTCCTATTCCCTTGTGCTGTAAATATTTTTTTTCTCCAATAGCTGTTGCAACACCAAAAACATGCAACTCACGGATTAAAGCAGATTCTGTTGTAATTTCTTTTCTTAGAAATTGATAAGGAAACCTTAACCTGCAGAATCCAACAAGTATATCATTTTTAACATCTTCAAATGAAATAAAGAATTCTATCCCATTAGATGCTTGGTAACCTCTAATTATTATCTCTGTATTTTTTAAGTTAATTTTTTTTAGTTTTGGTTCTCTACATCGTATACATCTACATTTTATTTTTCTTTTTTTCATGATTTCATTAATATACTGCCTTAAATTAGTCCTGTCAACTCCAGCTTCTGTCACAAATGTTGGAATATCCCTTTGAACACGCATTATCCTGCAGTATTCAGGAACATACTTTTTGAATTTTATAATTAAGTTAGCGGCTTTTTTAGTTGTTAGTGGAGCATATTCTTTTTTTTTCCAAAGCTTGTAAAGTTTTGTTCCTTTCAAAACCATACATGGATATATTTTTAACATATCCGGCCTAAAATTTTGATTAAAAAATAATTCCTTGAAAGCATACAAGTCTTCTTTTGGAGTTACTGAAGGCAAACCAGGCATTATATGATAATTTATTTTAAAGCCCAAATCCTTTAAAATCTGCGTTGCCTCAATAGAGTCTTTAACAGTATGTCCTCGCAAGATTTTTTTTAACACATCATCATAAATTGTTTGTATGCCTAACTCAACCCTTGTGCACCCAAGCTCTAGCATAAAGTTTGCTTCTTTTAATTTTGCAAAATCAGGCCTTGTTTCTATAGTTAAGCCAACACATTTTATTTTAGAGTTTTCATTTTTTTTCTGTTCTGTTTCTAATTTGGCTTTCCCTTTTATTTTTAATAATTTTTTTTGAATGCTTAATGTTCTTTTTTTATCTTCAATATTCCCTGGCAATTCAAAAAAAAATTTAAATTTTACAAAGTTGAAATTATTATCTTTAAAGAATAATCTCGAAAAATCGTTCATTGCCTTAAAAGAATAAGTTATAAACTCTTTTTGATATTCTTTTGGAAAAGAAGGAAATGTACCACCCATTATAATCAGTTCTATTTTGTCTGGAACATGTCCTAAAACAATATACTGCTCTAAACGGTTCATAACCTGCAAATATGGATCATATCTATTTCTAATAGCTCTCCTTGTTGCTGGTTCTTTACCAGTATAGCTTTGAGGGACTGTTCCAAAATAACTTTTAGGGCCGCCAGGACAATAAATACAGGGGCCAATTGTTTTTGCATGAGGGCAAGGATAAGGCTTTGTCATTATTGCAACTACAGCTACTCCTGAAATAGTTCTTACAGGCTTTGTTAAAAGTATTTTTTTTATTTTTGGAATATCTTTTTCAGGAGCATTAAGCAAAATTTCAATATCTGTTGGAATATCCTTTAGATTATATTTTTTGCATAGTTTAATCTTTAGTCTTGATAATTTATTTTTATCTAGTTTTTCTTTTTTTATTACTTCAACTATCTCATTAAAAAAATTCTTTTTGTTCATATTTAGGTTAAGTTATTGTGTTTGTTTATAAAACTAATTGTTAAAAGCGAATTCAATGAAATAAAAATCATTATCAATAATCCAATAATAAAGCATTATCAATAAATTAATAATAACAAAAAAAAAAAAAAAAAAAAAAACAAGGGGGGGGGTAAAAAAAAAAAAAAAACTTTAAAAAATTTTAAAAAAAATTTTCACAACAAAAGGGGGGCCCAAGGAAAAAATAAATAAAAA
>CAYXTQ010000003.1:0-4597 GCA_964467845.1 uncultured Methanosarcinales archaeon
AGAAAGATATATTATAGGGAAACAAAATAAAAACAGCAAGCTTTATAAATAAAAGGCTAATTCTTAGCATAAATCAGTAGTAGCGTTTTCATTTCAAACGCTATATTTAGCATAAACAAGCCTGAAAAGCAGCTCTTTTCAGTACAGTTTTTATATAACTGTTTTCTATAAAAGAGCTTCAATAAAAGGCTTTTTTTTTTTTAAAAAGTGCTAGTATAAACTAGCTGTATTTATCCAAAATGTCAAACATAAGAAAACCAAGAAGCGGAAGTATGCAGTATTGGCCTAGAAAAAGGGCCAGAAGGCAATATGCTAGAGTTAGATCATGGTTTATTAGCAAAGAGCCAAAATTATTGGGCTTTGCTGGTTATAAGGTAGGGATGACTCATATTGGTTTTATTGATAACAAAAAGACAACATTAACCAAAGGAGAGGAGATTAATTCCCCGGCAACAATCATCGAATGTCCTCCCTTAAAGGCTGCTTCTATACGTTTTTACAAAAAAAATGATTCTGGCTTAAAAATTGTTTCTGAGGTGTTTGCTGAAAAACTTGATAAAGAGCTGGACAGAAAAATAAATCTGCCAAAAAATATAAAAAAAAAAATTGGAGATATGTCAGAAACGCAAAGCGTTTCTGAGCATGCTCAGAAATCTTCGATTTCTGACATTAAAGACTATGACGACATTAGGATTTTAGTTTACACGCAGCCTAAATTAACTGGTATTGGAAAAAAAAAAGCAGAAATATTTGAAATGGCTCTTGGCGGTGAAAAAGAGTCTAAACTTCAATATGCAAAAACAATTCTTGGAAAAGAAATCCCTATTAAAGATGTTTTCAAAGAAGGCCAGCAAGTTGATGTTCATGCTGTTACAAAAGGAAAGGGATTCCAAGGTCCTGTAAAGAGATTTGGTCTTAGCATAAGACAGCATAAATCAGAAAAAACAAAAAGAGGTCCTGGCTCTTTAGGTGGTTGGCGTGGTCAGGGTCATATTATGTATAGGGTTGCACACGCAGGTCAAATGGGTTATCATACAAGAACTTTTTTTAATAATTGGTTATTAAAGATATCAGACAAACCTGAAGAGGTTAATCAAAAAGGCGGATTTTCGCATTATGGCATTGTAAAAAATTCTTATATACTGGTTAAAGGCTCTGTAGCAGGTCCTATAAAACGCCTGATTAGGATGACTACCTCAATGAGAACTAACAAAAAAATACCTACTGAACCGCCTTCAATAACTTATATAAAAAAATGAAACTAAGAATAATAAGTTTGGAGAATAAGGTAATAGGAGAAAGGGATTTACCTAATCAATTTAGTGAAGAATTAAGACCAGATTTAATAAAAAGAGCAGTACATGCTTTACAGTCTAAGAGAAGGCAGCCTTATGGAGCTAGCGAAGATGCTGGTAAAAGGCACTCTGCCTATGTTTCAAAAAGAAGGAGAGACTATAAAACCACATATGGAATAGGCCAGTCAAGAACTCCAAGAAAAGTAATGAGCAGACGCGGTTCAAGATTCTTTTGGGTTGGTGCTTTTGCTCCACAAACAGTTGGTGGTAGAAGAGCACATCCGCCAAAAGCAGAAAAAAATTGGATAAAAAAAATAAATAAGAAAGAAAGGAGAAAAGCAATAAGATCTGCTATAGCAGCAACCATTGTTAAAGAAATTGTTAAAGCAAGAGGCCATATAGTTCCTGATAATTATCCTTTTATTATAGAAAGCAAAATTGAAGAAATTAACAAAACCAAAGAAATAAAAAGTATTTTGGAAAAGATAGGATTAAAAGAGGAACTTGAAAGAGCAGGTAAGAAGAAGGTTAGGGCTGGTAAAGGCAAATCCCGTGGTAGAAAATATAAAAAAAAAAAAAGTGTATTAATAGTTGTTTCAAGTGATTGTAAATTGTTGACTGCAGGAAAAAATATTCCTGGAGTAGATATTGTTAAGGTAAAAAATTTAAATGCTGAAATTTTGGCTCCTGGTGCTAAACCCGGCAGATTAACCCTTTGGAGTAAAGATGCCATAGATTTACTGGAGAATAAAAACATATTTTATTAAAAAAAAAAAAAATGGACCCGTACAAAGTAATAAAACACCCGGTATCAACTGAAAAATCAATAAGGTTGATGGAATCTGAGAATAAGTTAATGTTTGTCGTAGATAAAAAAGCAACAAAACTTGATATTAAAAAGGCAATAGAACTTATTTTTAAAGCAAAGGTTGTAAAAGTTAACACATTTAATGATCATGAAGGTAAAAAAAAAGCATATGTTAAATTCAGTGAAGAAACACCTGCTATAGATGTTGCTACAGAAATGGGCTTGATGTAAAGGTGATTTAAATGGGAAAAAATTTAATACAACAGAAGAGGGGAAAGGGCAGTCATACTTACAGAGCACCAAGTTTTAGGTATTATGGTAGTGTAAGTTATCCTAAAGAAAGCAAGGATATTGAAGGCAGGATAGTTGACTTTATAGGTTGTCCTGGTCATTCTGCTCCTTTGATCCAAGTCAAATATAACAGTGGTGAAGAAATTTTAATGCCTGCTCCAGAAGGTGTAAGGATAGGTGATATAGTAAAATCTGGAATGAAAATCCCAATTAAGCCAGGAAATATAATGCCTCTGAAAAATATACCTGAAGGTACCTTAATTTATAATATTGAAGCCCAGCCAGGAGATGGAGGTAAATTTGTAAGGTCTGCTGGAACTTTTGCTAAAGTGGGTTCAAAAATGAAGGACGAAGTTATTGTATTGTTGCCTTCAAAAAAAGAAAAAAATTTTAATCCGGAATGCAGGGCCTCTATTGGAATTTTGGCAGCAGGTGGCAGAAAAGAAAAGCCTTTTTTGAAAGCTGGAAATAAATATCATGCTATGAGGGCAAAAAACAAACTTTATCCAACTGTTTCAGGTGTTTCAATGAATGCTGTTTGCCATCCATTTGGTGGATCAAGTTCGCACGTTAAAGGAAGGCCAACCCAAGCCTCAAGAAATGCTCCTCCGGGCAGAAAAGTTGGAAAAATAGCTCCTAGAAGGACTGGTAGGAAATAAAAGATGGCTAAAAAAGAATACACTTACAGGGGTAAGACACTGAATGAATTAAAGTCTATGGACTTAAAAGAGTTTATAGGATTGTTGCCAGCCAGGCAAAGAAGAAGCATAAAAAGAGGATTCACAAACCAACAAAAGATATTACTAAAGAGGATTAGATTAAAAAAAAGCAATATAGAGACCCATTGCAGGGATATGATAATATTGCCGGAAATGGTCGGTTTGCTTATTAAAGTACACAATGGAAATCAATTTGTTCCAGTAAAAATTGAATCAGAGATGATAGGACATTGCTTAGGAGAATTTGCTTTGACAAGGAAAAAAATAGCACACTCTGCTCCTGGTGTTGGAGCAACAAGATCAAGTGCAAGTATTTCAGTAAAATAAAAAAAAAAAATGCCTAATAAATATTCAATGAAAAATTACAACAAGGAAACAATGGCTAGGGCTATTGGAATTTCATTGCCAATATCCACAAAGCACAGTATAGAAATTTGTGATTTTATTAGAAATAAGAATTTGAGTAAAGCAAAAGAAATGTTAAAAGAGGTTATTGATGAAAAAAGGGCAGTACCATTCAGGAAATTTAAGGGGAATGTTGGTCATAGAAAAAAAATTGGGCCAGCTAGATATCCGAAAAAAGCATCTTTGGAGATTATAAAATTATTAAATAATATTGAAGTAAATGCCCAATTTAAAGGATTGAATACTGCTAACTTATTTATCAAGCACATTTGTGCTAATATGGCTTCAAGACCATGGCATTATGGTAGACAAAGAAGGAGAAAAATGAAGAGAACGCATATAGAAGTTATAGTAGAAGAAATGGCTGTTAAAGAAAATAATACCAAAAAAACTAAAAAAAAAAAATGATAGAAAGAAAATTTATTGCACAAAACATAAAAGAATTCCAGATACAAGAATTTATAGCTCAAAACCTAAAAAGAGTTGGTCATAGTCATACAAAGTTGCAAAGAACCCCCTTAGGAGAAAAAATAATTATTTATGCTTCAAGGCCCGGATTAATAGTTGGCAGAAAGGGTCAAAATATAAGGAAACTAACGAAAACATTAAAGAAAAAATTTGACCTAGAAAATCCGCAAATAGAGATAAGCGAGATAGAAAATGCTAACTTAGATGCACAAATAGTAGCAGAAAGAATATCTAACACCTTAGAAAGGTTTGGTACTACAAAGTTTAAAGGAATTGGCCATAAAGTAATGACAGATGTCATGGATAGCGGCGCATTAGGCGTAGAGATTATTATCTCTGGTAAAATTCCAAGTGCAAGAGCAAAATCTTGGAGATTTTATTCAGGTTATTTGAAAAAGTGTGGTGATATTGCTTTAGGTGTAAGAACAGCCTATGCCAGTGCACAGTTAAAAACAGGAACTGTTGGTGTCAAGGTTAGCATAATGCCGCAAGATCTAAAACTGCCTGATGATGTTAAACTCTTAGATAAGAAAGTAGAAGTCGTAGAGGAATTAAATGAAAAAAAAAGTGAAAACGTTAAAGAAGAAATTGAAAATAAGATAAAAAAATAA
>CAYXTQ010000003.1:4697-26849 GCA_964467845.1 uncultured Methanosarcinales archaeon
ATAAAAAAATAAAGGAGAAAGGATCTGAAGAATAAAAAAATGAAGAAAAAAGAATTAAAGTTGATGAACGAAGAAGATTTGAAGATGAAGTTAGATGAACTAAAAAAAGAATTAATGAAATTTAATACTCAAATCTCTACCGGGACAACTCCAAAGAGTCCTGGTCAGATTAAAAATACAAAGAAGACTATAGCAAGGATTTTAACATTTTTAAAAACTAAGGAGGAGAAAAAAAAAAAAGGATGAGTGAGATATGCACAGTTTGTGGACTGCCTAAAGAATTGTGTGCTTGTGAAACAATAGCAAAAGAAAGCCAAAAGATTATAGTTAAAGTCGAGAAAAAAAAATTTGGAAAAGTATATACTGTAATAACAGGAATTGACAATAAAGAAATTAATATGAAGGATTTGGCAAAAAAATTGAAAACAGAGTTTGCATGCGGAGGAACAATAAAAGAAAATAAAATAGAACTACAGGGCGACCATAAAAAAAAAACTAAAGACTTTTTAGTGAAAATGGGTTTTGCCACAGAATCCATTGAAGTGAAGTAAGAAAACTAAACAAATAAAAAAAAGAAGATGAAATGCCTTGAAAAAGGTGAATTAATAGGGTTAAATATAGAGGTAATTAAGTCAAATAATAAAGCCAATATTGGAATTAAAGGGAAAATAATAGATGAGACAAAAAATATGATAATAATAAAGAATGAAAAAGGTATAAAAAAATTAATCAAAAAGCAAATTTTGTGTTATAAAAAAAAATGAAAAAAACAAAAAATATTGGAATTAAAGTAAAATTACCAGATAATGTGTGTGAAGACAAAAAATGTCCTATTCACAGTAATTTAAAGATCAGGGGAAGATTATTTACTGGCATTGTTATTAACACTGATGTTCACAGAAGTGCAACAATAGAATTTGAAAGAAGCTATTATGTACAAAAATACGAGAGACATGAGAAAAGAAGAACTAGGCTTAGGGTCCATAACCCTGCTTGTATTAATGCAAAAAAAGGCGATAAGGTTAAAGTTAGTGAATGCCGGCCTTTAAGTAAAACAAAAAAATTTGTAATAATTGAAAAGATTGGAAAGGATATTTTATTTAAACAAAGGGAAGATGCCTTAGAAGAATCAAAATTCAAAGAAAAAGAAGAGAAAAATAAAGAAAAAACTGAAGTTAAGAAAGAAAACGAAGAAAAGGTAGATTAAATATGCGAGCTGTAAAAGCAAAAATCACCAGGGGATTACCTGTTGGAAGCTATATTGAAACCTGCGATAACTCTGGTGCTAAAGTAATTAAGATATTTGCAGTTAAAGGCCATAAGACTGTTAAAGGTAAAATACAAGCAGCGGGTGTTGGTGACTTGGTTTTAGCAGCCGTAAAAAGAGGCAAACCAGAAATGAGAAAACAGGTTGTTTTTGCTATAATAGTAAGACAAAAAAAAAGTTATAGAAGGCCAGATGGTACAAGGATAAAGTTTGAGGATAATGCTGCTGTTGTTTTAAAAGATGAAAAAGGAAACCCAAAAGGAACCCTATTTAAAGGCCCTATAGCAAAAGAGGCCTGTGACAGATGGCCAGGAGTCGCAAAATTGGCTGCTATAATAATATAAAGAAAATGAAAAAAAAATTTTCAAGAAACTGGAGAAAAAGTAAACAACCACGTAAGCAAAGAAAGTATAGATATAATGCTCCGTTACATATAAAGCAAATGTTCATGAGGGCTCATTTATCAAAAGAGTTAAGAAAAAAATACAATAGAAGGTCTCTTGGTTTGAAAAAAGGGGATAAAATAAAAATTATGAGGGGCCAATTTAAAAAAAAAATAGGGAAAATTGATAGAGTTGACTTAAAAAAAAGTTATGTTTATGTAACAGGTATAGAAGTAATAAAAAAAGACGGTACAAAAACATTTTATCCGTTGAAACCTTCAAATTTAATGATTACTGAACTTAATTTGGACGATAAAAAAAGGCAAAAAATAATAGACAGAAAAAAAAAGGGAAAGTAAAAAAAAAAAAAAAAAATGGTAAAAAGACATTTAAAAAGATTAGTTATGATGAATTCATGGGATATAAAAAAGAAAAATAATAAATTTATAACAAGACCCATGCCAGGAGCACATTCATTTGAGTTGGGTATGCCTCTAAATTTAATAATTAGAGATCTGCTTAAATATGCAAAAACAAACAGAGAGGTAAAAAAAATATTGAACAACAAGGAAGTATTAGTAGACTGTAAAATAAGAAAGGACTGTAAGTTTATTACAGGATTTATGGATACAATTTCAATACCCAAATTAAAAGAGCACTACAGGATAATCTTGAATAAAAAAGGCAAATTATTCTTATTACCAATTACAGAACAAGAAGCGAAAGTTAAAGTTTGCAAAATCATTGGCAAAAAGCTTGTTAAAGGAAAAACACAATTGAATTTATATGACAGTAGAAATGTTTTAGTAGATAAGGATGATTACAAAGTTGGAGATTCTGTAATTATAGAATTGCCTGGTCAGAAAATAAAAGAACATCTAAAGTTAGAAAAAGGTGCAAGTGTTTTTATTATGGGTGGCAAAAAAATTGGTATAATCTGGACAGTAGAAGATATCGCAGGCAGAAAAATAATTTGCAAACAAAACAACACCATGTTTGAAGTTCCTTTTGATTATATTTTTGTAGTTGGCAGAAACAAACCTTCAATAAAATTAGAGAAATAAAAAAAAAAAAATGAATATAATGAAAAATATCAGAATTGAGAAAGTTACTTTGAATATAGGTGCTGGTAAAGACCAGGCCAAATTAGAAAAAGGTATAATCTTATTAAAAAATATTACTGGGTTAACACCCGTAAAAACATTTACCTCAAAAAGAATTCCAGAATGGGGTTTAAGGCCAGGATTACCTATAGGCTGTAAATTAACTTTAAGGAAATCTAAGTCAATAGAAATTTTAAAAAGGTTATTGGATGCAAAAGATTTTAAACTAAATATTAATCAATTTGATGGTAACGGTAATGTTTCTTTTGGTATCCACGAATATATAGATATTCCGGGAGTTAAATATGACCCGAAAATCGGGATAAAAGGGCTAAAGGCCCTTATTAAATTAGAAAGGCCTGGTTTTAAATTTAAAAAAAAAAAAATTGGGAAAAAAAAAATATCAAAAAAGCATAAGATAACAAAAGAAGAGGCAATTGAGTTTATGAAAAAAAATTTTAATTTAAAAGTTGGTGAAGAATAATGACTACAAGCTCGCATACAAAGATGTTTAAGCAACTAACGGTTAAGCCATTTAAGTTAAAAAAGTTTTTGAAACATAATGCCCCGCAAGAAAGAAGCTGTGGTAAGAATATTAGAAAATGTATAAGATGCGGAAGAGCTGGTGGCCATATAAACAAATACGGATTAAATCTTTGCAGACAATGTTTTAGAGAAATTGCAAAAGATTTAGGTTTTAAAAAATACAGTTAAGGTGTAAAAATGTCTTTAAATGATTCGTTAGCAAATGTCTTGTCAAAGATTTTGAATGCTGAAAATAAAGGAAAAAATGAATGTGTAGTAACTCCAGTATCTAAGGTAGTAAAAAAAATACTTGACCTAATGCAAGAACACCAATATATTGGCAGTTACAAGGAAATCAGTAAGTCGAAAGGGGGCATACTAAACCTTAATTTGATAGGTAGAATAAACAAATGTGGCGCAATTAAACCAAGATTTCCTATTACATTAAAAGATTTTGAAAAATTTGAAAAAAGATATTTGCCTGCTAAAGATTTTGGTATTATATTCGTATCTACCAATAAAGGGATTTTAACCCATATCGAAGCAAAGAAGAAAAAATTAGGTGGAAAACTCATTGCTTTTGTATATTAACCAAAATGGGAAAAAAAAAAAAAATAGAAGAGAAGATTAGAATCCCAGAAGGAATCAAAGTTGAATTAGATAAAGATACAATAACTGTTAGTGGTGGTAACAATATTATAAAAAAAAAAAAAAATCCTCTAATAAATTTTGAGATTAAAGATAATGAAATTATTTTAAGCTCTAAAAATACAACAAAAGAAAAAAAAAAAATTGTTGGGACGTATAAATCACATATAAAAAATATGATTAATGGATTGAAAGAACCGTACAGGTACCTATTAAAAATATGCTCGGGCCATTTTCCAATGAATGTATCTGTTAGTAATGACAAATTCATTGTAAAAAACTTTTTTGGAGAAAAAATTCCCAGAGTTTTAAAATTAAAGAATAATGTAAAAGTAAAAGTTGAGGGTGACCAAGTCATAGTAGAAAGTATAGATAAAGAGTTGGCTGGACAAACGTCAGCAGATATTGAGAGATTATGTAAAATTACAAATAGAGACCCAAGAATATTTCAAGATGGGATCTGGATAATTAGTAAGGCTGGTAAAAATATAAAATGAACAGTTTTGATGATTTGTTAAAGTTAAGGAGGACTTTAAAAAAAAAAAAAATAGATTTTATTAGGCAGGACTTTAAAAAAAAAAAAAGATTAAAAAAAGAATGGAGGAAGCCAAAAGGAATTCACTCGAAGATTAGATTAGCAAAGGGGGGTCATAGAAAAAAAGTTGAAGTCGGTTATAAAAGCCCGAAATTGGTGCGCGGTTTTCATAGGAGTGGCTTAAAAATAAAGTTAGTTAATTCATTCAAAGATATAGAAAATGTTGATAAAAATAAAGAGGGTATTATAATAGCAAAAACTGTTGGATTAAGAAAGAAGATAGAACTAATAAAAAAAATAATTGAAAATGGAATTACTATCCTTAATATCAGAGACCCCAAAGAATATTTAAAGAAGATTGAAGAAAGTTTGAAAGAGAAAAAGGAAGAAGGAGAGAAAAGAAAACAGATTAAAGAGAAAAAAGGCAAGGAAAAAAAGGTAAAGGAAAAAGAGGAAAAGAAAGAGGAATTAGCAGAAAAAATAGAGAAAGAGGAGAAGGATAAAGAGAAAAAAGAGAAAGACAAGCTTTTAACTAAGAGGATTTAAGAGGTAAAAAATGGATTTAAGTTTACAAAAAAGACTTGCTGCATCAGTTTCTGATTGTTCAGAGAAAAGGATAAAGTTTGATAATGAAAGATTGGATGAAATAAAAGAAGCCATAACCAAAGCGGATATTCGGGGGTTAATTAAAGATAAGGCTATAATTGTTAAACAAAAAAAAGGCAGCTCAAGGTTCAGGGCCAGAAAAAAAAAGAAACAAAAAAGTAAAGGTAGACAAAAAGGTTTTGGAAGTAGAAAAGGAAAAAAAAAAGCCCGCATGCAACAAAAAAAAAATTGGGTTAATAAAGTAAGGTTGCAAAGAAATTTCCTTAGCGTGTTAAAAGATAAAGGAATCATAACCAAACCAATTTACAGGGGACTTTATACTAAGGTTAAAGGTGGTTTTTTCAGGAGTAAAAGACATATTAAGTTATACATAGAGGAACACAATTTGGCAATAAAAAAATGATGGGAAAAAAAAAAATAGTGGAATACAGGAGAAAAAGAGAAGGCAGAACCAACTATGGAAAAAGGTTAAAACTCTTAGCTTCAAATAAATTAAGATTAGTTATTAGAAAATCACTTAAAAATATAACATCCCAATTAGTTGAGTACGATATTAATGGGGATAGGATTGTTTTAGGTGCCTCATCAAAAGATTTAGAAAAAAAATTTAATTGGAAATTCAATAGGAGCAATATACCTGCTGCTTATTTAACTGGTCTGTTGTTGGGGATAAAAGCTAATAAAAAAGGAATAAAAAAAGCCATACTGGATCTTGGCTTGAATAAGTCTGTAAAAGGTGGTAAAGTATATGCTTTATTAAAAGGTGCTTTAGATGCTGGCCTTGAAATACCCCACTCAAAAGATATGTTGCCGTCTGATGACATAGTAAAAGGAGGTAATATAATCAAATATTTTAGTCTATTAAAAAAAGATGATATTTTTTTTTCCAATTATAAAAAATCTAACTTAAATATTTCAGAACTTCCAAAAATTGTTGAGCAAATAAAAAAAAAAATTTTAGAAGGTAAATAATGATGAAAAAGAAAGAAGCTAAAAAGGAAACAGAAGTCAAAGAAACTGTCAAAGAAGTTGAGGAAGAGATAACTAAACCTGTTGATGAAAAAGAAATTGAGGAAAAGATAGAAAAAAAAACTTTTGATAAAGAATCTTGGAAACCAAAAACAGGTATTGGAATTAAAATTAAATCTGGAGAAATTAATGATATTGACCAAATAATTGATGTTGGCTCTGGAATTAGAGAACCAGAAATTGTAGACGCGCTAATTCCTGATTTAGAAACAGACTTATTATTGATAGGACAATCTAAAGGTAAATTTGGTGGAGGCCAACGCAGGGTCTTTAAACAAACACAGAAAAAAACGCAAGAAGGCAATAAGCCGAAGTTTGCAACAGCCGCTATAGTGGGTAATAGAGATGGTTATATCGGTATAGGTTATGGAAAAAGTAAAGAGACCGTTCCTGCAAGAGAAAAAGCAATAAGAAGTGCTAAACTAAATATTATGAAGATTAGGCGTGGTTGTGGTAGTTGGCAATGCAACTGTAAAGAACCCCATTCAATCCCATTTAAAGTTTGGGGCAAATGTGGGTCTGCTGAAATAAAATTAATGCCCGCTCCTAAAGGTACTGGTTTAAGGGTAGAGAAAGAATGCAAAAAAATATTAAATTTGGTTGGCATCAAAGATGTGTGGTCTAAGACAAAAGGCCAAACAAGAACAAAAATAAATTTAATTTACGCTTGTATAGAGGCATTAAAACAACTAACTATTACAAAAATTAAACCACAAAATATTGATGAATTAGGCATAGTTGAGGGTAGGATAAAGAAAAAATGAATAATGAAAAAAAAATAGTCATAGTAAGGGTGCGGGGTTTAGTCA
The DNA here is from genome assembly GCA_964467845.1 of uncultured Methanosarcinales archaeon. Classification (GTDB taxonomy): domain Archaea; phylum Nanobdellota; class Nanobdellia; order Woesearchaeales; family CAYXTQ01; genus CAYXTQ01. The sequence continues at coordinate 11,603 of CAYXTQ010000003.1, forward strand.
GATTAAAGAAAAAGATAGAATATACTCTTACTATGTTAAGATTGCATAGAAAAAATTTTTGTGTTGTTGTCCCAGCCACTAATAGCTATTTGGGTATGACAAACAAGATTAAGGATTATGTTACGTGGGGGGAAATTAATGACGAAACTTTCAAAATGCTGATAGAAAAAAGGGGGGAAGAATATTTAGGAAGAGAAAAAGACAGCAAAGGAAAAATAAATTATAATAGGTTCTTTGTTTACAATAATAAGAAATACAAGAAATTTTTTAGATTAAATCCGCCAAAAAAAGGTTTTGGAAGAAAAGGCATTAAAGTTAGTTTTAAAGTTGGCGGCGCCTTAGGCTATAGAGGAGAAAAAATTAATGATATTATAAGAAGGATGATTTGAATGGTAGTCCATAGAAGAAAAAAGGTAGTAAAGTTAAGAGGAAGTAAAACCCACGGATGGGGTGCAAAAAAAAAACATAGAAGTAAAGGTAACAAGGGTGGTGCAGGAAGAGCAGGTTCTGGTAAAAGGGGGGACGCAAAAAAACCTTCTTTTTGGAAATGGAGGATTTTCGGAAAAAAAGGTTTTAAAAAAAAAGGTTTAAAGGAGGATATCAAAGCAGTTAACATATCATATATAGAGGATAATCTTGATAATTTACTTTCAAATAAGTTAATTGAAAAAGAAAACGATTTTTTTATTATGGATATTTCAAAATTAGGTTATAATAAGTTGCTTGGTTCTGGTAAAGTTACAAAAAAGTTTAAGATAAATGCAAAGTATGCTTCAAATAACGCTATAGAAAAGATAAAAAAAAAAGGTGGAGAGGTAATTACTAAAGAAATTAAGAAAGAGGAAAATAAAGATGTCTCTGTTTAGAAATATTTTAATGAATCTACCAGAGGTTCAAGGCCCTACTCAAAGAAGGCTTTCTTTTAAAGAAAAGTTAAAGTGGACTGGAATAATTTTGGTAATTTATTATATCCTGGGTCTAGTCCCGTTATTTGGTCTTGGGCAAAACGCATTGCAACAATTTGAATTTTTATCAGTTATATTGGCTGCTCAGTTTGGCTCTATAATTTCATTAGGTATTGGCCCAATAGTTACTGCTTCTATTGTTTTGCAGTTATTGAACGGTTCTGGATTATTGAAACTTGACTTAACAACACATGAAGGAAAAAGAACATTCCAAGGAGTACAAAAGCTATTAGCAATATTCTTTATTGTGTTTGAAGCAGGAATTTATGTTTTTATGGGTGGTTTAGCTCCAGCACCAGAATTAGCTGGTACTGGACTATATTTTCAATTAGAACTATTACTTATATTTCAACTATTTTTAGGCGGTATATTAATATTATTTATGGATGAAATTGTCAGTAAATGGGGTTTTGGCTCTGGAGTTAGTTTGTTTATTGCAGCTGGTGTTTCTCAAGAAATATTTGTAAGAGCTCTTTCTCCTTTACCTTCACCAGTTAATCCGGAAATAGCAACCGGAGCAATTCCAGCTTTATTTCAAAGTTTAGCTGCCGGTGACACAACCACTGCTTTATTAATGATAGCTGGTGTTTTAGCCACAATACTTGTTTTTGTACTATCTGTTTATGCACAAGCTATGAAGGTTGAGATTCCATTAAGTTTCGGACGTATAAGAGGTCATGGTATAAGATGGCCATTAAGTTTTATTTACACAAGTGTTATCCCTGTAATATTAGTTGCTGCTTTAATGGCAAATATTCAATTATGGGCGCGTTTACTCCAAAATTGGGGAAAACCTATACTAGGTACATTTGTTGGAAACACTCCTGCTACAGGACTAGTCTCATGGCTTTATTCTCCAAACATAGTTGAAAAAATAATTCAAAGAAGTATAACAATGAGTGATTTTGGACATGCTCTTGTTTATGTTTTGTTTTTTATAGGGGGTTGTGTAATATTCTCTATTTTTTGGATGCAGACAGCTGGAATGGATGCAAAGAGCCAAGCTAGACAAATGATGGCCTCAGGACTCCAAATTCCTGGTTTTAGAAAAGATCAACGGATCCTTGAAAGATTATTAAAAAGGTATATATGGCCTTTAACTGTAATGGGAGCAATAACTGTAGGTTTTTTAGCAGCAATAGCAGATTTATCTGGAGCATTAAGCAGAGGCACAGGAATACTACTTGCAGTTATGATTATTTATAGGTTATATGAAGAAATTGCACGACAGCATATGATGGATATGCATCCTATGATGAGAAAATTTATGGAGGTTTAAATGTTTGAAACACTTTTGAATCCGATATTTGCGCCATTATTAAAGTTACCATCTTTGTTTGGAATTTTGATAATATCCTTGATTATAACTGTATTAGTTACATTAATTTATAAATGGACTACTGACCAAAATTTAATGAAACAGTTAAAAGATGAGATTAAAGAATTTCAGAAAGAGATTAAAACTCTAAGGAATGATCCGCAAAAAGCAATGCAGGTTCAGAAAAAAGCAATGGAAACAAACATGAAGTACATGATGCAGAGCTTTAAGCCAATGATATTCACTTTTATTCCAATAATACTTATATTTGGTTGGTTAAACTCAAATATGGCTTATGAACCAATAAAGCCTAACAGTGAGTTTACTACAACAATGACCTTTAATAATAATGTCAATGGAGAACCTGAACTTATTGTACCTGAAGGAATAACCTTAACTGGTGATTCAAAACAAAAAATAATAGCTGGGCAGGCAACCTGGGATTTAACAGGCAAAGAAGGCGAGTATATTTTAGAGTATAAGTTTAATAATAAAAGTTTTACAAAAGATTTATTAATAACCAATGAAAGGGGTTATAAAACTCCGCAGAAAAATATTAAAGACAGCGAAGTAAAGTCAATAAAGATCGATAACAAAAGTTTAAAGGTTTTGAATTTGTTTGGTTGGAAATTAGGTTGGTTAGGAACTTATATTATACTTTCAATAATATTTAGCATAATTTTAAGAAAAGTGTTAAAGGTGCACTAAAATGCCAAGAGGAATGTATAAATCAAGGACATTAAGAAGGGTTTATAGAAAAACACCAGGCAGCAGAGTAGTAGTTCATTATAAAAAGAGAAAGCCAAAAAAGGCAAGATGCACTGGTTGCGGTGCTTTACTTAAAGGTGTTGCCAGGGAAAGGCCCTATAAAATGATGAAACTTTCAAAGACAAAGAAAAGGCCTCAAAGGCCTTATGGTGGCTATTATTGCAGTAAGTGCATGAGAAAAATATTGATTGAGAAGGTTCGTGGTTAAAATGATTGAACTGGGAAGATTATGCTTGAAAATAGCAGGCAGAGATGGTGGAAAAAAATGTATAGTTATAGATATATTGGATAATAATTATGTCCTTATAGATGGTGAAACAAGAAGAAGAAAGTGCAATATAAGCCATTTAGAGCCATTAGATGCTGTTATTAAAATAAAAAAGAAAGCCTCTCATGATGAAGTAAAAACCGAATTCAAAAAATTAGGGTTAAACGTCTTAGAAACAAAACCAAAGCCAAAAACAGAAAGACCAAAAAAAGTTGGAATAAAAGAAGAAACTAAGGAAATTAAGAAAGAAAAGAAAAAAGTAAAAAAGAAGGAAGATAAAAAGGATAAAGAAACTGAAAATATAAAAACAGAGGAAAAATAAAAAAAAAAATTTCTTTTTTTCTTTTTTTCTTTTATTGTTTATTATTTTAAATTGATTATTACAACAATTCTAAAACCATTAAAAATTTTTATTTTATAACCTCAAACAAATCTGTTAAATTTATCTCTAAAGCAGAAACAGGAACTATAAGCCCAAAGTTATTTAATACAACAGGGCTGATTTCACCAATATAAGCAATTTTCTTGCCATTAACTGAAACCCTTCCAACCCTGCCTTCAATAAAGCTGTTATGTTCTGTTTCTTCTATCTCATATTCTATTCCCAAGTTCCTGAATAAACTATCTAACACTTGTTTTATTTCTGTAAAATCTGTTTTTTCATGAGCGCTAACTATAGCAATCCTTTCATAATCCTTTATTTCTTCATTCTTTCTTACTGTAACAGGTCCTTGCTCAAACACCTTTTGCGGATATTCAATATGCCTGTTCTTTGATAAAAATTCCATTAAAATAGGTAACAGCCATGTCCTGACAACAGAGTATGTTTCTGACATATACTGATCTATTTCAACAGTACCAAAATCCTCAATATTCATTTTATCATATAAAATATCTTTATTGTTTAATACTGGGCTTAATAATTCTTGATAGCTTAATCCAATTATAATCTCTCTTACTTTGTCAATAAACTTCACAATAGGCAAACTACTTCCAATAGAATAAGTAGTTAACTGTAGAGGTTTTATTTTATCATATCCATAGCTAATTGCAATATCCTCAATAACATCAACTTGGTGCAATATATCTTTCCTATATGGGGGTATTATCACCTTTTCTTTTACATAGTCATACCTCATTTTTTCTAATAATCTCTTAATCTCAGATTCTTTTAAGTCTAACCCCAATAAATCTTTTATTTGTTCCTTTTTAATTTGTATTTTGTCATTAAACAGATATGGTGTAGTAATTTTTTTGTCAGGATACCTAATATTCACTGAAAATATTTTAAATCCTCTGTCATATAATGCTTGTGCAAATATGTTTGTTACTAGTAAAACATCTTCAAGAACTTCGCTTGTTGCTTCAAAAAATAATTCATCATCCCCTTCTTCAATTTTTCCAGTAGTATTTGAGTTTATTATAGGAGGAAAACTAAGAACCTCGCCTTTATCATCAATTAATATCGGATACTTCTTGAAGTCTTTCAAAATCCAAGCGTATTCTTTTCCTTTCGGATGCTCCTCAAGTATTTGCTGCTGTGTCATCTCTTTTCTAAATTCTAAAGGAATGAACTTTATTGATTCTGGATCAGTAGCCTTGTAGTAGATAGGATATTTAATTTTCTTATGGGAGTAAACACCTATAGCAATTTTTTTTCTTTTTCTACCATAGAGTTCGCTTAATTTTTCTTGTAACTGGATAATTTGTTTTATCAAATAGTCATCAACCTTATGCTCTTTTGCAACAAAAGCAGCTATATAAGGTCTTATTTTTTTTACAGACCTATCAACAAATATGTTATAATTTGATTTATTTATTTTAAAATTCGGAATTCCTTTCTCATTCCCAAGAACCCCTTTAATTAATCTAGCAATCCCTTCTACACTCCACAAATAAGGCAGATTTGTGTCTGTTAAATCTACCTTAACCTCATCCTCCTCCTCATTATAATCCTCAAAACTACCTTTAGCATAATGAAGTAATTCTTTTAACTGCTCTAAATTCATTTTTCTTTTTAACAAGTTTTGTAAATCCGCTAACGAAAATATTATTGCCGGCATTTTTTTTTTTTTTTGTTTTATACTACCTTTGAATTTCTTAAAAAATTTAAATCATGGCTAAATAAATCCCTTATATTTTTAATACCTAATTTGAACATAGCCAATCTGTCTAATCCGACACCCCATGCTATAACTGGAACTTTTATTCCTAAAGGCCTTAGCATTTCTGGCCTGAAAACTCCAGAACCTGCTAACTCAATCCAACCCAAATCAGGATGTTTTGCTTGTAATTCTGCACTTGGCTCTGTAAATGGAAAATAACTCGGAACAATTCTTATTTGGTCAGTTTCAGCAAATTCTTCCCCAAACATTTTTAATAAACCAAAAAGATGTTTTAAATTAAGACCCTCTTCAATCACAAATCCGCCTGTTTGATTAAAATCTGCCAAATGTGTTGCATCAATAACATCATATCTAAAACATCTTACAATTTGAAAGTACTTGCCTGGAATTTCTAAATTAGTGCTTGTTAAAGTTCTTGAAGAAATTGGTGTATCGTGTGTCCTCAGCACATATCTGTGTGTTCTTTTTGCATCAAACTCATACTGCCATCCTTTTGATCCTGTACCAAAGCCATTTTCATGTGCTTTCTTTATGTTATATAGTAAATCCTTTGGTAAATCACTAGCATACTTTGGTTCTTTTATATAGTAACCTTGATGTATATCGCGAGCAGAATGAAACTGCGGCATAAACAAAGAATCCATATTCCAAAACTCTGTTTCTACTATAGGGCCATTCATCTCTTTAAAACCCAAAGCCAAAAATTTTTCTCTTACCTCATCAAGAAATCTTCTGTACGGCTGTTTTTTGCTTGCATAAATCTTTGGAACATTTATTTTTATGTCATATCTCCTGAATTTCTTTCCTTCCCATGAACCTGTTTTAATTATTTGGGAAGTAAGTTTATCTATTACATCCCCAATCTTTATCCCGGAACTCAAAATTTCCTTTCCAAGCTCTGTAAGTTTTACTGTTTTTAATTTTACCAAATCAACTTTTATAATGTTTTTTCTTTTTTTTAAATTTTTAAGTACAAGTTTTTCTTCATCTCTTAATTTTTTTACCTCTATCGGAAAATTTTTTTTTAGAAATCTTTCTTCTGGTAACCCCCTTTCCAGTAAAAGTTTTCCTTGTTCAAGTATCTTTAATTTTTTATCTTTTGTTATAAAAATAGTTGCCTTATCTCTTAAAACCCCTAAACCAATATTAAGTTCTTCTTTTGTTAAATTAGCATCTTTTTTTACCTGATTAATGCTCAATTCCCTTCTCCTTATTGATTCTAGTAATTTTTTTTCTGGTAATCCTTCCTTCAGATATTTTTTTCCATTTGCATCCAAATTAATTATTTCCCTAAGGTCTTCCTTTATTTTTATTATTTTTTTATTCTGCAGCCATTGCAATGCCCTCATTACCTCTACTTCTTTTAATCCAGTTATATTAATAATCTCCTGTAAAGAACCATATTTATCTAAAACAGGCAAAACTTCCCTTTCTAAAGGATGCAAGGTATTTACTAGCTTTTTTATATCCATTTTACTTAAAATAGTTTTTATTTACCTAAATATTAACAAAATAACCTTTTTCCACCCCTTATTGCTTTTAATAATGGTAATAATGATTATTATTTAAATTTTCTATTTTTTTTTAAAGATAAATTTTATTGAATTATTTAAACTTAATTATTTGCAATATTGAAGATAATTAACAGTTAGTTTCATTTAAAATAAGTAGATAGAATATTTGTTAAGTTCAATAATTTTTAGTGGCTAAACGACTGATAGGGGGACATTTCTAAACGACGAACTACGAGGGGGAGTTCCGAACGACGACTAACGAGAGATAAGAAAACTTTAAAAAGAGAAATATACATTTACGAATAAATATGTTAAGGTTAAGTTTATGTTAGAAGAATTAAAAAAAGTAAAAAATCCAAATCAAGTAAATATGTTTCAAATTAAACCTAATAAAACTTACGAAAGTAGTTGGTTTTATCTAACATTTATAATTATCATAATTACAGAATTTATTGATGATTTTCTGGACCATATATTAGGTTCATCCTTACTTCATTCCATAATCCAAATATTGGTTTTTATCATGCTATTTTTTATTTTATCTAAATTATTTCTTGGTTTTTATAAAAAAAAAATAAACAAATTAATTCCTGAAGAATTAATGGAAATATTAAGAATTATTAAAGAAGCTGAAGTTAAAGGGGTATTAATCAATCAAAAGGGTATAATGAGGAGATTGAATATTACAAAACCAACAATGAAGAAAAGAGTAGATGCTTTGTTGGATTTGCAGTACGTATTTTTTGAAGAAGAAGGGAATCATAAATATCTTAAACTCACGCCGTTGGGAGATTCTATTGTCATGTAATTTACCTGCTTTTTACCTTATATTTACCCATTTTGTATATCTGATTTAAATATGTCCATTTCTATAAGGTTTGTATATGAAAAAAGAGAACTTGAGCGATTTGGAAAAATATAGTGTTTGGCTAAAAGTAAATAATGTACTTATGGGTCCGTCATTAATTATCTCTTTAGTATACATCATAGTTTATATTTTAGTTACTTTTTTATTGTTGTTGAGACCTGAACTAATCCAATCTTACCTTATTTATTACTATATAGGCTTTCCTATTTTCATAATTGCCATTTGGCTTCTATTTGCTGGGGGTTTGTTGAGAAGTATAAAATAGAATGTAAAAACCAAAGTATGATAAGAAATGAATTAAAAAGAGAACAATCAGTAAAGGAAGTGAGATTAAGGTTTAATCGTAAATAAAGGTGGAACATTATGAATGAATATTATGCTCAAAAAATATCTGATGTAATTAAATTATTAAAAAGTTCTGAAAAGGGATTAACCAAGAATGAGGTAGAAAAAAGGTTAAGTGAATTTGGTTATAATGAACTGCCAAAAGAAAAGAGATTTACAGTTTTAATTATGCTTCTTAATCAATTTAAAGATCCATTAATCCTATTGTTAATATTTGCGGGTTTTTTATCGCTGTTGCTTCATGAAGTTGTAGAATCAATTGCTATATTTGTAATAGTTTTATTAAATGCAATACTTGGATTTATCCAAGAGTACCGAGCTGAAAAAGCTATAGAAGCTCTGGAAAAAATATCTGCTCCAACTGCTAAAGTTCTGCGTGATGGAAATGAACAAAAAATACTTGCAAGGGAAGTTGTTCCTGGAGATATTCTTTTACTTGAAGCTGGAGATATAGTTCCAGCAGATTCTCGAATAATAGAAAATTCAAGTTTACAGATAAATGAAGCATCTTTAACAGGAGAGTCTGTTCCATCAAAAAAAGTTACTGAACCGTTTAGATTAGGTACTCATGTAGCTGATCAAGAGAATATGGCTTTTAGGGGTACAGTAGTTACTTATGGAAAAGGAAAAAGCATAGTAACGAGTACAGGTATAAACACAGAATTTGGAAAAATTGCATCAGCACTCAAAACAACGACCTCATCTGAGACGCCATTGCAAATCAAGTTTGCACAACTTGCTAAACAAATAGGGATTATATGCGTTATTTTGGTAATTATTGTAATGATTACAGGAATACTAAGAGAAATGCCTTTTGCAAAATTAATTCTATTTTCGTTGGCTTTAACAGTTTCCACAATTCCTAATTCTTTACCCCTAGTTGTAACTGTAGGTTTGTCAATGGGAACAAAAGAACTGGCAAAAAAAAATATGTTGGTAAAGAAGCTTCCAGCAGCTGAAGGCTTAGGTTCAGTTACAATAATTTGTTCTGACAAAACCGGCACGATTACCAAAAATCAAATGACTGTAACAGATATTTTTTATGATAATAAATTAATTAAAGTAAGTGGTTCTGGTTATGAACCTAAGGGTAATTTTTTCTTAGACGGAAAACAATTAAACCCTGCAAAGTTGGAGTTGTTATTCCGTATTGGTTATTTATGCAACAATGCAAAATTGTCAGAGAATGAAGGAAAATTTGAAATTATCGGTGACCCTACAGAAGGTTCCTTGACAGTTTTAGGGAAAAAAGGAAAACTTGAAGATGAAGAAGTACATAGTCATTTCTCTTTTATTGAAGAACTGCCTTTCGATTCTGACAGAAAACGAATGTCTGTCATATTTAAAAATAAAATAAATAAAAAGACTGAAGCGTATGTTAAAGGTGCTCCTGATCTTCTCTTGAAAGCTTGCGATAAGATAATTGAAAATGGCAAAATAAGAAAACTTACTGGGAAAGATAGGGAAAAAATCTTAAAGATGAATGATTCTTTTGCTGGAAAAGCATTAAGGGTTCTTGCTCTTGCGTACAGAGAACTTCCTGATTCTAAGAAATATAATATTGATTATGTGGAGAAAAACTTGGTATTTGTAGGGCTTGTTGGTATGATTGACCCTCCGAGGGATGAAGTTAAAGATGCAATCGAATGTTGTACGGAAGCAGGAATAAAAGTAATGGTAATCACTGGCGATCATGCCGTAACTACCAAGGCAGTAGCAAGCCAAATAGGATTATTCAAGGAAGGAGATATTGTACTGACTGGAGATGAAATTGAAAAAATGAGTGATGAAGAACTTGATAAAAAGATAGAAAAAATCAGGATTATCGCAAGAGCTATGCCCATTCAGAAATTAAGAGTAGTTAAAGCACTTCAAAAAAGAGGCCATATAGTAGCCATGACTGGCGATGGAGTAAATGATGCACCTGCACTAAAAAAGGCTAATATTGGAATTGCCATGGGGATAACCGGCACAGATGTTGCCAAGGAAGTTTCTGAAATGACTCTTGTTGATGATAATTTTGCCACGATTGTGAACGCTATAGAAACAGGAAGAACTGTCTATGACAAATTAATCAAATCAGCAAAATTCTTTTTATCATGCAATTTTGGTGAAATAACATCTGTCTTAACAGCTATACTTATAGGATTTCCGCTTCCTTTGCTTCCTCTCCAACTTTTGCTTATGAATATGCTTACAGATAATTTTCCTGCTTTAGGTTTGGGATTTGAATCGAGCGAAGAAGGGATTATGAAGAGACCTCCGAGAAATCCAAAAGAAAAGCCGCTAACGAGTAAGACTCTATTTTTGATTGTGGTTTTTGGACTGACTATGGGAATTGGAACTCTTTTAATGTTTATGAATTACAAAGATATAGATTTGAACAAAGCACAAACAGTTGCTTTTACTACGCTTGTAATGTTTCAAATGTTTGCTGTAATGAGCAGCAGAACATTATATCCATCGTTAAAACATTTAAATCCATTTTCAAACCTATGGTTACTTGGAGCAATTTGTTTGTCAATATCCATACAAATAGCAGTTATTTACTGGTCACCATTACAAACAATCTTTGGTACGGTTTCATTATTAGCAATGGACTGGCTTAAAATCATAGGTATTTCAAGTTTAGGATTTATAATGATGGAGATAAGCAAGTTTTTTATGGGTAAGAATGATAGTATCAATCATAAGTATCGGGCTTCCCAATAAATTAAGAACTTCTCCATTGACTTACCCATATGTGGGTTCTGAAAGACGGAACCCCCCTCTAACTAAACGACGAAATGTCCCCTTTGATGTTTGTTCTTGATGTATCGCTTCGCTCATTGTATTGAACACGAGCCACTAAAAATTACATTGCGGACGCAACTTTACTCCACTTCGCAGGGTAAAGGAACTTAACAGGAATTTCCGATGGTATGTGCAATCCGCCTCCGCCCGCCTCAAAAAGAAATGTTTTTAAATAATAAAACTTTAATTTAATAATATGAAATCAAACCCTGATTATTTTGTTTATGGTATTTTAATTTTAGCAATCGTAGGAGTAATATTCATTAGCGGTTGTGTCCAAACACCGAAAACGACCCAGACAGGAACTGAAGAATACAATCCCATACTAACCCAATCAAATTTCGTGTCTGAAATAAACAATCCCTATTATACTCTCACACCTGGAATAACCTTCACTTACATAAGCAAAACTGACGAAGGAACTGAAAAAAATATTGTCGTAGTTACTGATCAGAAAAAGGAAATATTAGGCATAAAGACGACTGTTTTGTGGGACAGAGTCTGGCTTAACGATGAACTAATTGAGGAAACTTATGATTGGTACGCCCAGGACAAAGAAGGCAATGTATGGTACTTAGGAGAATATTCAAAAGAATATGAAAACGGGAAAGTTGTAAGCACTGCAGGTTCGTGGGAAGCAGATGTTGATGGGGCAAAACCTGGAATTATTATGGAAGCTCATCCTCAGGCAGGAGATTCTTACAGGCAAGAATATTACAAAGGAGAAGCAGAGGATATGGCAGATGTTGTTGCCCTTGGAGAAACAGTTACGGTTCCATATGGGACATTCAAGAATTGCCTTAAGACAAGAGATTGGAGTAAAATAGACCCAAATCTGAATGAGTATAAATATTATTGTCTAGATGTTGGCAATGTTGTTCTAGAAGTAGTAGTTGACAGCGGAGAGAGAGTTGAACTAATGAATGTTAAGATAGATTAAGTTGTTAAATTTCGGCGGGCTACGGCAGACTTTCTCGCCTTCGGCTCGAACCACGTTGCACTCTCACTTCACTGCGTTCCGTTCGAGGCACATAACAGCGACGCATACGTTAAATTCAATTTTCCAAAACTAACAGAGATTAAATTATGATTATTAATAAAATAAAAGAAATTTAAAAAATATTATTTCAAAGCACTTGTTGCTGGCTTCATATTTTTCCAAGAAAGATCAAATAATCCTTCTAATGCTTTTGCAAAGAAAGGTGTATTTACCCAAATCCCAACATCATATGTTGGATGAACGTCTTTGTCATCTAAAACCATAAACACAAGCTCTTTTCCATCAACAATAGTAAATCTTGCTTTACTGTTTGTATGCCTAACCTCTGCTATATCTGAAATATCTTTTACAGCTGCAGCAGCCTCTTTTGTTATTGGTGCAGCAATCCTTATCTTAACCCCTTTTTTTCTTAGTTTCTCAAAAACAGGTTTTAACCCTTCAACCTTCCTCATTAACCCCTGGGTTGTTGTCATTATAGTTACAGAGTTTTCTGCATTCTTAAGTGTGAATTCAAGATGATTATACAAATTGTGTCTTCCGCGCAAACTTCCAGATAAATCGCTTGGTTCAATTAGTTCAATACCTTGTGTATGTAATGTGCTTAATTCATTCAAAACCTCTGTTCCCTTTAATTTTTCTAATCTCTTAACCTTTTCTTCCGCATCTTCTCGCATATTTTTCTTTACCCTCTCTACAACTTCAGTTGGCGGAACTGCTATATACTTTATTGGCTTACCAAGTTTCATTACAACAAATCCTTTTTTCTCTAAACTTTCTAGAACATCATAACTTCTGCTTCTTGGTACATTTGCAATATCAGAAAGTTCTCCTGCTGTGCTTACACCACGAGATAATAAAGCAGTCCATATTTTTACCTCATAGAGGTTCAATGAGAAATACCTTCTCAGTTTACTTAAAAATTCTTCTTTGACTATCATTTAAAACCCCCCCTTTTTTTTTTTTTTTAAAAAAATTTTTGCTATGTATATAGGATAAAAAAATACTACTACTATTAATATGTTACGTTTTTTTGTTATGCTCAAGTTATTTCATTCCCAAATAATAACAAAAAATTTTGACTTTAGAGTCAAAACATTATATTATATTAAAACATAACTGATATATAAATATTTATGTAGTTGAAAATATGGAAAAAAGTTCAGTAAATAACAGTATTAATCAGTGAGTTATAACTCTTTCTTTAACAAGTTGCTCAATTACTGTGGGGTCTGCTAAAGTAGATGTGTCTCCATAATCTTTACTGCCTTCTGCTATTGCTCTTAAAATCCTTCTCATGATTTTTCCTGACCTTGTTTTTGGAAGGCTATCTGCAAATTGTATTTTATCTGGCTTTGCAATTGGGCCTATTTCTTTTACAACTGTTTCCATTAATTCTTTTTTAAGATCTTCTGTTTTTTTTTTTCCTCGCTTTAATGTTACAAAAGCATACAAACTCTGTCCTTTAATTTCATGTGCTACTCCAACAATTGCTGCTTCTGCAACTGCTTTATGAGTAACTAACGCTGCTTCAACCTCTGCAGTTCCTATCCTATGACCTGAAATATTTACCACATCATCCAACCTGCCCATAATCCAGAAATAACCCCCCTCATCTATTTTTGCTCCATCACCTGTTAAATAAACTCCAGGAAATTTACTAAAATAAGTCTCTTTATAACGTTCAGGATCATTCCATATAGTTCTTTCAATTGACGGCCAAGGCTTCATTATTACCAGATAGCCTCCCTCATTAACGCTTGCTTCTTTGCCATCCTCCCTTAAAATAGATGCAACTATTCCTGGAAATGGTTTTGTTGCACTGCCTGGTTTTGTGGGAATTGCTCCTGGTAATGGAGAAATTAAAATTCCTCCTGTTTCTGTTTGCCACCAAGTATCTACTATTGGACATCTTCCTTGGCCAATAACATTATAATACCAAAGCCACGTCTCTGGTCCTATAGGCTCTCCTACTGAGCCAAGTAAACGCAAGCTACTTAAATTTCTAGCTCTAGGCCATTTATCTCCATATTTTTCTATAGCTCTTATTGCAGTAGGAGCTGTATAAAAAATTGTTACCTTATATTTTTCAATTACCTTCCAAAATCTATCTGGCTCGGGATAATCTGGAACACCTTCAAAAATAACAGTAGTGGCTCCGTTTGCTAATGGGCCATAAACAATATAGCTGTGCCCAGTAATCCAACCAATATCTGCTGTACACCAAAAGGTGTCTGTATCTTTTGCATCAAAAATCCATTTGAACGTTTGATAGGTATAAACAAGATAACCTCCTGTAGTATGTAAAACACCTTTTGGCTTGCCAGTTGTACCGCTTGTATATAAAATAAACAAAGGATCTTCTGCATCCATCCACTCTGCAGGACATTCCTCTTTAATATCCTCTGCACTCATTTCCTTGTGCCACCATAAATCCCTTCCTTTCCTCATATTTATTTTTTTATTTGTTCTTTTGTAAATTATAACTTTTTTGATTGTTGGGCAACCCTTAAGTGCTTCATCAACATACTCTTTTAATGGAATCACTTTTCCTCTTCTAAAACTTCCATCACTTGTTATAAGAAGTTTTGCTCCGCAATCGTTTATTCTATTCATTAATGCCTTTGAACTAAAGCCTCCAAAAACAATACTATGTATTGTTCCTATCCTGGTACAAGCAAGCATAGCAATTGGCAGCGCAGGAACCATTGGCATATAAATACAAACCATGTCTTTTTTTTTTATTCCATACTTTTTTAACACATTAGCAAATTTACAAACCTCTCTATGAAGCTCGGCATATGTGTAAGTTTCTGAATCTTCTTCTAGCTCACCTTGCCATATTATTGCTGTCTTGTTCCTTCTCCAAGTAGATAAATGTATATCCAAGCAATTATAAGAAACATTTAACTTACCTCCTTCAAACCATTTCACAAAAGGAGGCTCTGTATATCTAAAAACACAATCCCACTTTTTAAACCAATGAAGTTGTTCTGCTTTTTCAGCCCAAAAACCCTCTGGGTCTTTTATCGATCTTTTATAGATTTTTTCATATTCTTTTAAACTTTTAACATAAGCTTGTTCACTAAATTCTTTAGAAGGATAAAATTTTCTTTTTTCATGTAACATAGAATCAATTTTCTCAGTAATTTTGTCTTCACCTCTTTTTATTACAATTAATAATATCAAATATATATATTCTTTTATTTTTTTTTTAAAATCACTATCAATGAAACATTAGGTGATATAACACAATCACAACTATTTGTGCACTCGTTCCAGTTT
>CAYXTQ010000004.1:0-22056 GCA_964467845.1 uncultured Methanosarcinales archaeon
TATGCAGATCAAAGATTTCAGATGCTCTGGATTATGGCATAGCAATGTCTCCAAGTACAGCAGGAGCTTCTGCACATATTGAAGGAGAAAAAATAAAGGTAATAAATTATAGTGCAGAAACTCCAAATACATACTACTTATATAAAATAAGCTTAGAGGTAAATCCTGGGCCTAAAATTGGTGGCTGTGACATGCAATTTAAGGTTTATATTGAAAGCCCAAGAAAATCTATTTTCAAGAATTCAAAAACAAAACAGCCATACACATTCAAAGTTGAAAAAGGAAATGAATCAATAGCTTATAAAGGAGCACAAATGATATTTAAGCAAAGTAAAAATGATTATAACAAGTTATGCATACATTTTGATAAATTAACAGGCAGTTGTTTAGCTGGTGTAAAAGAAGGCGAAGAACTTTGCAATAATATTATAGACAGCGGTGAAAAAAAGATTAGCCTGGGAGAGGATCCTTGCAGTGAATTCCCAAGTTTTATGATGCCTAATTGTGTGTTTGGATATGGAGAAGAAGAATCAACTAAACCAGCAGAAACAGGCACAGAAAGCGAAGGAGTAAGTATGGATGACTGGTAAAAATGGATTTTTTAAAAAAAAATGTTAATGCTTTTATAGATTCTTTTAAAAATTTAGATTTAAGATTATTGTACTGTGTTTTTTATGATTTTATTTGTTATGGCTTATTGTTATTTTTTTTCAGGATTTATCAAAATTTACTGGCAAAATTATTAGTAAAAATGCCTAATCCTGATATATTGCAGTCATTAGATGTGACAAACACACAACTTACACAAACATTAGCTTCATTAAAAGGTATATTTTTTTGGCTTATAATTTATACTATTATTTTATTTATATTAATATTCTCTGTATGGTGTTTATTCAAAGGTTTAATTTGGAACCAGGTGTTTAACCAGAAATTCACATTTAAGTTTTACAAGAAATTTTTACTTGTTAATTTATTATGGCTGTTAATATGGTTATTGCCAACAGTTTTATTCTTTATCTTTGTCAAACAAAATGCACTAGCTTATTTGTTAATAATAATGCTTATTTTAATTATATATTCGACTTATATATTGTATGTTAAATCAATAAAGATAAAAAAAGTAAAAAAAATAATAAAAGAAACTTTTAGGATTGGTTTTAAGAGAATATACCATTTTATAATCCCAGCCATAGTGATGATTTTATTTTTTTTAATTTTAATGCAGTTTTATTGGATATTCAAAGGATTATCACAAGTTTTGCAGGCTGTTATTTTTTTAATAATATTGATTGTGTTTATTGCCTGGACTAGGTTTTATATGGCTAATATTTTAAGAAGTGTTTCT
The DNA here is from genome assembly GCA_964467845.1 of uncultured Methanosarcinales archaeon. GTDB lineage: Archaea > Nanobdellota > Nanobdellia > Woesearchaeales > CAYXTQ01 > CAYXTQ01. Next base: position 1,349 of record CAYXTQ010000004.1, read on the forward strand.
AAATAAAAGGAAAAATTTATATATGAGTATATATAATTTATATATAAATATAGTTTTTTCAATATTGAAATATATATGAAAAAAGTTAAAATATATATGTAACATATATGAAATACACAAAAAAGTTAATGAAAAGCGCAGGAGGCTTGTTAGTCAGGGTTCCTTCTGATATTGTAAAGGTTCTAAATCTGACTGAAGATGATTATGTTGAGATAGATTTACAAAAAATAGAGGTGAAAGTAAAGAAAAAATAAAAAAATCAATAACCAAAAAATCAATATCAAAACTCCATTAATAAAAAAAAAACACAATAAGGCAAACATAGTTTGTCTTAAGTACGAAGTTGAATAATTATTTTTTTTTTTAATTTTAAATAATCAATGAATTAAAAATAAAAAAAACTGAAACAAGTGAACAAATAATTGTGAAGATTTTAATATAACAAATAATGATAAATTAATATTGATTTAAAAAAAAAAAAATGCTTAATAAAAAAAGTCAGGTAACATTGTTTATAATTATTGGAATTATACTGCTGCTTACTTTAGGAATTGTTATCTATATACAGGAAAGCAGGGTTTATGTTGAGCCTGAGTTAATTGAGCCTGATTTAATGCCTGTAAAAAATTATGTTGAAGATTGTATTGCAATAACAGGAGAAAACGCTATTGGTATATTAGGAATGCAAGGAGGATATATAGAAATTCCAAAAGAGATTAGTGAAGAAAAGTATGCATACATCTCAGTAGATAAAACTGGTTTCTTTAAAATTCCTTTTTGGTACTATAACGGTTTATCCAGGATACCGAGTGTTGAGTTTATGGAGAATGAAATCTCTGATTATGTAACAAAAAATATTGAAGAGTGCATTAATGAGTTTATAGATTTTGAAAATATTTTTGATATTAAAGAAATGGAAAAGTTAGATACAAAAACAAGCATACAGGAGAGGTCAGTTTTGGTTGAGATTGATTATCCAATAAAAATAAAAGATAAGGGTAAAGGCAAGGTTAGTTATGTAAGAAAATTCTCAACTGAAATTCCTGTGAGAGTAAAGCAAGCATATGATTTAGGAGTAAAGATAATGCAGCAGGAGAATAATGAGTTGTATTTTGAGGATATAACTTTGGATTTAATGACAATGAATCCGGAAATTCCGTTTGATGGAATGGAAATTACCTGCAGACAGAAAAAATGGTTTTTAAGTGATATAAAAAATGAATTACAAGATATGCTTTATTATAATATTCCTCAAATAAGAATCAAAAATACACAATATCTGCCATTTATAGCTAATGAGGGTGTTTATGAAGAACTAAAGAAAACAACTTTAGAGGACATTAGTGAAGGTAAATATCCAAAAATTGAAGCTCCAGATGACGCTTATGAATACAACCATTATCTATGGGATGTCAAAACAAAGCCCCAGGATCTTACAGTAGCTTTTTCTTATTTACCAAATTATGGAATGAACATAGAGGCAAGACCAAGTGAAAGCGGAATTTTAAAATCAGGGGTTGGCCAAGGAGCATCAAAGTATCTAAGGTTTATGTGCATTAACTTTTATCACTTTACCTATGATTTATGGTATCCTATAGAGGTTATGATAAAGGATGATACTGCTTTCAGCAACAAGGGTTTTGTTTTCAGGTTTGGATTTCCTGTTTTAATTGACCATAACCAGGGTAAAAGAGTTGATTTCGGAAGAAGCCTGTTTACTAGCATAATCCCAGAATACAAAAAAGAGTGCACCCAACTTTCTGGAGAAATTTATGATATAAGGGCTTTAGGGATTGAGGAAGGTGTTTATGGTGTTGAATTAGATAATGTAAATATAAGCTATAATTGTTATAGAAGTGTTTGTGAACTTGGAACAACAAAAGCAGACCAAGGAGTTTACAGATTAAGGACACAATTGCCAAGCAATTGCGCTCATGGTATTTTAGAAGCAACAAAAGAAGGCTATCTGAAAGGAGAAACACAAGTTTTGGATGATACTTTTATTCAAATAAATATGAAGAAATTAAAGAAGTTTGATTTTAAGGTTGTACAACACAAATACTTTATGGGTGTTATAAATGAAGAAGAAGATATCAAGAATTATACTTCTGCTTTGATTAGCCTTGAAAGTTATGATGATAAAAATTTAGTTGAGTATAAAAAATATCCATTTGACGAAGAGGTGACAGAAGAGGGCAAAAAAGTTGAGTTAATAGAAGACGATAGTAAGTATGCATTAGATATTGTTTTAGTAGATGATGTAGATGGAATTGCTATCGGAGGTTATAATGGAAATTGGACAGTAAGTTATGATGAGATGTATGGAAAGAATGAGATTATATTCCATGTAATAGAGTATTTGCCAAAGCCTCTCAATGAAAACACAACATTTGATATGCTGCAATTTTTGGATGAAAATAAAGAATACAAAATGGAGTTAAGGCCCGAGTTCAGATGAAGAAAGAAAAAATAATTCAAATAATAGCTGCGCTTGTAATAAACTTCATAATAGCGTGGCCTTTAAGTTATGCATTAAGCATTACTGACATTAACCACCAGGTTACAGATAATAGTGCTTTAATTACCTGGCAAACTGATGAGCATTCAACAAGCAGTGTTCATTTTGGTAAAAACAAAAACACAGAGCTTAGTAAATATAATCAAACACTTATTAAAGATCATTCTGTAAAACTATCTTATTTAGAATTTAGCACATTGTATTATTATAAAGTAAGAAGTTGTGACAGTGAAAATAAATGCAATATCTCCGGCTTAAGTAATTTTACTACAGAGAATATTCCTCCGCCTGAAAAGATTACAGGCTTACAAAATACATCTGCAACTGCAACAACCATAAATTTAAAATGGGATAGAAGCACAAGCAAATATCTAAAACATTATATTATTTATAGGAACAATGAAGTTGCAGGAAATATAACAACAACCACTTTTACTGATACTGGGCTTACAGCATCAACTAATTATAATTATGAAGTAAGTGCTGTTGATACAGGAGGAAATATTGGAGAAAAATCTGATACTTTAACTATAACCACAAAGGAGCCTGATTTGACTGCTCCTCAAATTGATAATGTTACTTTAGCAGCATTATCTGCAAATTCTGCGACTATTACATGGGTTACTAACGAAGATAGTAATTCAACTATATATTACGGAGAAACAAGCAGTTTAGATAAATTGCAGGGATTAAGCACTTATACCAAAACACACAGTATTCAAATTTCCAACTTAGTTAATGGAACAGTGTATTATTATAAAGTTGAAAGTTGTGATATAAGTGGAAATTGTGCTGCATCTCAATTGGATGAGTTTGTTCCTGGAGCAGACACCACAATACCAACTATAGATGTTGTATTGCCTCAATATCATAATAAAAATATAATTAAGGTAAGGGGAAAAACAAAGCCTTATTCTGATGTTAAGTTTTATGTTAATGGAATATATAAAGGAATTTTGAGCAAGGCAAGTACTGCAAATGGAAATATTGATATTGAATTAAAAGGATTGCAGGAAGGCAATAACACAATTAAGATTATTGCTATTGACTCGCATAATTTAAAGGGTGAAAAAGAATATAGCGTAGTGGTAGATACAAGGCTGCCAGTTTATACAATTAGTTCAATACCTAAATTATCTAAACAATCTAATTTAATAATTAATGGAACTGTAAATGAACCTTGCACAATAACATTTTACTCTCAATTGGTTTCAGAAGGGATTAATGTTCCTAAAAATGTTGAAAATTTCCATTCTCAATATGAAAAGTTAACTCCAAATTCTGTAACATTGGTTTGGGATGAATTAGAAAATGTAGATCATTATGCAATTTACAGGAATGATGTCGGATTGATAGGTATTCCAGTAAAACCGCCATTCGTTGATATGTATGCCAACACAAGCACAACATACACTTATGAAATTGCTGCAGTTTACAAAGACTGTAGTTCTGGAACTAAGGTAAGCATTAGCGTGAAAACTTTAGATGGAGGAAATGTTAACATAAGAAAACCAACGCAATTACAAGCAAAATGCAGTGGAATAACTCCAAAAGGAAGCATTACTACCAAAGATTATTTTACTTATTCGCTTGGATTAAACTCTGGAATGAATGAGGTTACTATAAATATAAGTGATGTTGCCGGAAATAGTGTTTTAATAAGAAACAAAACAATTTATGACAGCTCTCCTCCACAGATAACTTATTCTAATCTAGACAAGTTAAGCCCAAGCTATACACAGGAAGTTACAATAGAAGGTGAGGTAAGCGAGCATGCTAAAATATTTGTCTATATAGATGATGATAAAGAAGCAAGCTATAAAGCTGAGACTGATGCAGAAGGAAAGTTCAGCGTTAAAGTTGAATTAAGAAGAAAGGTTACAGGAGATTATGAGGTAAAACAAACTTCTGTCAATGTAATAGCTGAAAGCGCTCCATTGTGGGAGAATAAAATTAAGATTATAGCAATAGATGATGTTGGATTAGAGAGTAATGCAGTTACAGGGACTATTGCTTATCAAGTATGTGGACAGGGCGGTGACTGGAATATTGAGATTGGGGAAGTAACTCCAGATATTTTAATTCCAAGGTTTTTATTACAAGGAGTTTCCAGGATTGGTTTTAATGTTAACTTTAAATGGCAGGGTCCTGGAGAAAATAAAGACGCAACAATAACTGAAAGACCGATGATTACATTAAGGCCTTTGAATAAGGCTGACCAGGAAAAGTTTGATGAGGAATTCTTTGGAAATGTGTGGGAAAAACACAGCAATTACTACAGGAGCTCATATTTCCTGATAGATCTGAAAAAACAATATGCAGAACAAAAAAATTTGACAACATTAGAGCAGGAAAATAATCTAAGCAAGCATAATTTAGGAAAATGCATTGTTCCAGGATTTGGCTGCGTAAAGCTGCCGTTAATGCTTGAGATACATTATTCTTATAAACAGCCTTATGGAACAACAATGACTGGAACAAAAGGTGAAGAATATGAACCATTAGCAAGAAGAGATGTAAGAGAAGAAATTGTTTATGGAACCCAAAGACAATGTTTTAATGTCGAGATTGCAATTGACAGAAGATTACCAATAGATAAGTTATTGCCAAAATCATTTTTAAAAGCAATGGTTGAAGGAATAAATGAAACAATCAAAGGCATAGATTTGGTTTTAAAGCCTGTAGATATTGCAAAAAAGTTTGTTTTTGTTGGCTGCATGGGAACGTGGGTTGTTTGGTTTGTTTTTAAGTTTAAGGAGTGGACTGCTTGCAAAGCAGGAGGGATTATAGAAGGATTTAACCCAAATACTTGCAATCCTGAAGAAAAAAGCGATAAAGGAGAAGCTTGTGCTTCGTGCTTGAAAGCAAGAGCAGAAACAATAAAACACTGGGAAAGAACAACTTGGATATGTGACAGAGTTATTTGTCCTGCTGCACCAACAATACAGAAATATGTGAGAGATGCTAATAAAAACTCTCCTGAAAAGCAGAAAAAACTAGGAATATTGGATAGTTTAATACAAAGGTCACATTGCGAAGCACAATACAGCTCTATTGATAAAATTGAATTTACAAGAAGCAGAAAAGATACAGTAGATCAAGAGTATAGAAACACTGAAAATTATGTTATTGAAGCAAGAAATGTTGAGAGCGGAGTCAAAGGTTATCCAGATGAAACATATTGTGAATCTGAGTATATAAAAAATTATGATAGTGTTGCAATATTTATGAAAGAATTAAAGGAAAGCCAATGCGTATCAAAAGCAAAGGATGAAAAAATAGAAGGCTGTGGTGGAATTGGAACTGTTCCAAGATTATTGAGGGGAGTTTGTGAGGCAAGTGAAGATGAAGGACCAAGATTAATTTCAAGTGAGGGTGCTACTTACTTGATAGCTGATGATGAATTCTATACAAAACCTAGAAATGCTGCTTATAAAATCACTCAAAAAACAGATATCCAACTTGGTGAAGAGAAGAACGGTTATTTTGCAATTGATCAAGGTGGGTTATTACTGGAAACAATTGGACAAAAACTTGGATTCAAAGATGAGTATCAGGGACAGAAGGTATATGTTAGAAAAGAAAGCAAGGTAATGGATGAAAGTCATTGCTATGTTGTTGATGGTGGATACAATCAAAATTCTCAGGAGCTTCCAAACAGAGAATATATTGAATATGATGATTTATTGGATAATAAAAGAAGAAAAGAATTGGGAATTGATGATGATAATGGAAGAGCAAAAAATGATATATGGTATATTGGAAACTTTAAAACACAGATGTGTGGCAAAGGCAAAAAAACTATTAAACTTAATGAATTTGCTGATGGTGATGTTGCAGAAATTGGCAATATGGTTTACAATAGAATAAATAATTTATGGTTTTTAAGCGATGGTGATAAAAAAAATAGTTTAACAGATCAGGAATTAATTAATCAATTAAAAAGCAACAGCGGTACTTTAACCAGGGGCGGGATTAATTATGATTATAATCAGCAAGAAAACAGTTTTGTAAACTTAGGAGAGTGCAAGCAAATACCAAGAGCTGTCTGGGAGGAGGTATGCGGGGATGAGGCAAAGGATTATGTAATAGATCCTACTGCTGACCTTATTTCTGCTTTCCAGAGCGGATGTTTGACTGCAATAAGTGCTTATCTAACACAATATAAAACTATGTTGCAGATGATTAAGCATTGCTTTGAGCAGTTATTGTATACTGGAGAAGGAAGCAGCGGTGTTTGCAAACAATTCTTGAGTGTTTATTTGTGTGATTTAATTTATTATGGAATAAGGTGCATTGTTGAGAAAGCCGGTAGAGGTTATGGTCAGCAAAGAATACAGGGAGGTGTTTTAGGATTTATAAATTATTTAAGGGACGGTGGAGCAAACATTCAAAATTCAATAAGAGGAAGGTATGGAACCTCTACTATCTATAGAACAATGTTTGTTGAGAGAAAACTTATACATTCTGCTTGCGCTTTGGCATTTACAGGAGATTTTGACTTGGATTTAGATGCAACATTAGAGGCAAATATTGCAACTCCAATTAAAACAATGTGCTATTTAAATGGAAACAGAAGATATGCTTATGCTGATCCTAGCACTGGAAGAGCTACTTTCCTTTATAATCTTGGTGTTTTCATTGTAAGTGGTGGAAGCGCTGGCTCAATAACAACTGGAAGAGGAGCAAGCATAACAACAACTGAAACAGATATAACAAGACCTTTGATAAAGCCTATTACATATAGGGTGCAGCTTGTATGCTCTAACACAAATAATTGCAAAAGCGATATCAGCGAGACCGGCTCTTGTGACTGCTTAACGTATGGCGGAGAGCAGGAAAAAAGAAGCAGCCAAGGAGAAATTACATGGACAATACCTGTTGGAGATGGTACTTTAGAGCAGGGTGAAACATTAAATGAGGAACTGTATTATGATAAAGCTGTTAACTTGCCTTACAGGTTTGACAGGGCAAGAATCTTAATAAGTTATGTTGATAACACTGGTGTTGAACATATAGATGAGATTTGTGGAGAGACTTATATTGAAGGTGTAGGAGCACAACCCCCTTCTATGTGTAAGTTTGACATTACACAAGGATTTATCTGCGAGTTTGAATGGGGAGAATTTGTTACTGCTTATTTCCAGGATGTAAAGATAAAAAGTGACAGGCCAAAAGAAGAGAAAACAGAAACTAATGAGCTAAGAGTTGGAGATGTAATTGAGTTAGAAGGAAAAATAATAAAAGAAGGCTCAAGTCAGAAAATGGAGGAGCAGAAGGTTTACTTAAGATATAGAGTGTATAGCGCTTATGATGATGAATTAGTTGATAATTATGTTGAAATAACAAAGAGGAATACAGATTTAGAGACTGATTTTAATTTAGGTGGTTATTCGTGTCCTGGAATTAAGATTAATGATAAATTAACTGTAAAATATGATGAAAAAACTAATCAGATAAATCCGTTTTTAATAAGTAGCAGCAGAAATCTTGCTCTTAATGTTGAAAAAGAAAGCGGCTCTTCTATGAGCGTTACTTCTGATACTGATATTAACCAAATTGGAATGATAAGCCAGATTAAGATAACATTTACAAAGGAAAATGAAAGATTCTATTTTTCAATTGATGAAGGCAATTGCGAAGGATTTGAAAACAATAAAAAGAAGGAGTACAATATCCAGATTACATGCTCAACTGAAAATAAGGTCTCTCTTGGAAACAAAATAAAGCTGTTTATAACAGGAACTCCAAAAAAAAATGGTGAAAGATTAATCATAAACAGTATAGGTATAAGAACTCCTGAATCTGGCGACAGAAGGCATATATATCTAGATATTTCATTACATACAACTAATGAGTATGGTGATAAAGATTTAACTCCTCTGACATACGATAAAGAAACTCAAAAGAAGACATTTGATTTTTATGTATACAAAACTGCTGCAGAGGAAAAACCAAGTGAAAAAGCAGAAGAAGTTAAGAAAGTAGCAGATTGTGGAGATAAAATAGTAGAGATTTCAAAAAAAGCTTTAGATGTTCCTTATTGCTTAGGAGCTGTTGAATGGACTGCTGGAGAAGTTAAAAAGGATAATTGTGGTGTTATAGAAGGCTATAGTTGTAAAACAACAGGAAATGACGTTGGATGTTCTTTAGATTGCAGTTCATTTACAAAATGGGTTTATGATACATATGCTAAAGAAAATAATGACAATAACTTTAAAATAGAAGATAGGTATGCTGATTGGCAGGCAAATAATGTTGGAAGAATAGTAGACGCAAATCCAGGAAATCAGCCATGCGGACCAAAGTTTAAACCAAAAACAATAAATTTTAATAGCTTACAAAAAGGCGATTTAATATTTTTCTGTAATACAGACAGCGATAGCCCAAATAAAGCTGATATATCTCATGTTGGAATTTATATAGGAGATAAACAAATGATTCATGCAAGTTCTGTCGCTGGAAAAGTAACTTCAGCTAATCTAGAAGATGAGTATTATAAAAGCCGTTATGCTGGCGCAAGAAGAGTTTGCCCTGATGAAAAATAAAAAAAAAAAAAAAAATTACTTACTATTTTCTCCTCCACATGCTTCAGAACTTTCTTCAACAATATCATCTAAATTTTCAGAATCTTTTGGGTTAGTTTCTTCTTTATCTTCTTTTCCTTCATGTTCTTTTTCCTTTGAATATTTTTTGTCAGATTTCTCATATTTTTTACTATCTTTAATTTCTACTTCTTCATCTTTAACTTTTTCTTCAATATTTTCTTCTTTATGTTTTCCTGATTTTCTTTTACTGTAAATCTTATCTATTTTTCCATATCTGTCTTTTGCAATCTCTGCAACTTGCAGCCATTTTTCTTTTTCTTCTGAAGTTTTTGCTTCTTTAGCTTTTTTCATAGCATACTCACAAACTTCTTTTTCTGCTAATTTCTCTGCAGCAGAAGGACGTATTCTGTAAATTGAATGATAGAACATATTTTCAAAACTTCTAATCATGTGAGAAGTTTCATGCAATGCAGTGTAAAGTTTTTCTGCTTCATGGCTAACCCCATGTATTCTGGCTTGCCTAGACACCTTAGTAAAATAATCTGTACCAATAACCGGAACTGCTTTTGATATTCTGTTATCAACATTAACTCCTGCAACCATTCCTCCTTTGTTATTGTTCAAAACCTTATAACCCGCAACATTCGCAACCTTATGTCCCTTAGATTTCAGATATGTTACATATTCTTTAACCTCTGGACTAGAATACATTTCCTTTTGCCTGTCAACCCAATGCAGCAAATGTCCTCTTGTGTTTAGACTTTCTGGATGCAGGTTATCATACACTATATCATGTTTGTCAAGAACCAACCATCCATCTTTATTTTCAGGAAAAGTAATATCAGATATATAGTTGAAAGTATTTTTTATACCATTTTTAATAGAATTATAACCTTTTTTTACAGAGTCAACTAGATTAACCTTAAAATTAACAGGATGATAATTATTCATAGGTAAATCTAATGTATATGACATATTTTATGCCTAAGAAGAGCTAGTATTTAAATTTTTCTATTTGTAATTACTTTTTAGTGGTTAATATTATTGAATTCTGCCTTGATATTTTTGCACTATATTATCTAAGTATTCTTTTTTATCCAAAGAAATATTTTTCATTCTTGCTAATCTTTCTATTGCTAATGTTCTTTTGTTCAAATAATTTATTGCTTTATCATAATCTAATGCTTCATTTAATTTTTTTTCTTTTAAAGCAATGTTAAATTTATAGTTAAGCAAAGCCAAAACCAGTTTTTCTGCTTCATACTCAATATTAAGCCTAAACTTGTATTCTTCTTCAGGATTTTTTCCTACAATAGATTCTAAATCTGTTTCCTTGCCTTGTGCTGTATGTACTAGTTCATGAGTTGTTGCAATATATTTAGCAATTTTTTCAGAAATTTTTCCTTGCTGAGCCATTTTTTCAATGGCTTTATTAAAATTAAGGTAAACTCCAAGCATATTTTTTGTATCAGTATAAGCAACTGCCTCTTCAATTAAGTTAGAGGCTTCTCTGCCTTCTAGGATTTCAGAAGCAGAGTAACCGTTATCTGTTAAAAATTTATCGAGAGTATTTTTTTCTCCAGAACTAACGTATTGTTTCATTAAGAAATTGAATTCATTTATACTATTAACTCCTTTTCTTAATGCTTCTTTTTCATGATAATTTTGCACTAAGCTTTCTAATTTACTTGGATCAACGTATTTGTTATTGTTTGTTTTTACTATTGAAACTAATCCATGATTAGGCACATATAACGCAATATATTCTAAATCATCAGTAACATATTTTTTTCCAATTACTAATTCTGGAACAGCTTGCATACTTATCTAGGAATATAAATAAATATATAATGGTTTTGTTTTAGAAAATCAATAACAAAACACGAGAAAATCAAAGATTTTCTGTGTCCCAAAAATCGGAGATTTTTGTGAATTCAATAGAAATAAAATCATTATAAAAAAAAAAAAAAATTAAGCTGGTGGTGATGCTCCGGCTTCATACTTTTTATCTTTCTTAGGTTTGCCGTCTGCAGGGTGTAATGTTTCTAATCTCTCTTGATGCCTTTTATAAACTTCATCATAGCCTTGTATTAATCCCTTGCCAACTTCAACCAATACCTCGTCCGGAAGTTTTGTTCTTCCACTTACTACATTTCCTTTTTCATCAAATATCCCTGGTTGTCTCATATAAGCGCTCATCATATTGATTATTGCTTCTGTGTCAATATATGTATCTGGTAGCCATTTTATTTCTGCTCTGCCCGATACATGTTCCATCATTTTCTTTCTGCCTTCTTCATCTGTCATATAAGTATGAATATGCTCCTGAGCATCTTTTTGATAACTATCTTGTATTGTTTTTGCAAATTGTTCTCTAAGTGTTGAGGCAAAACTTAACTCATCCTTTGCACTAATCTTTGATAGTGTTTTTTTGATTTGATCGTAAAGTACTCCCTTTTCCTTCAACAAATTACGGATATATTTTTTTGTATGCTCATTGAGTTCAAGGTAAGGAAGAATTTCTGTTGCAATTCCTTTAGTAATCTCTGCAGCAATTTTTCCAGGATTGGTGAACCTGCCATCTGCTCCAATACTTTTTGCATAATCTCTGCGAACCCTTACTAATAAATTCCCTATTGACTCCTGCAAGTTTTGATAAGTCAATGGACTAAAATATTTTTCAATTTCATGAATTGGAACCTTCATAGAAAGACCTTCTGATTCATCAACTTTTTTTTCTAAGCCTCCTTCACCTACTGGGGCTTCTTTTTTCTTCTTAGTTTTATCCATTTTATCACCTTTTATAATCATTAACTTTTTATAATTTTTATTTTCATTTAATATAAACCTTTCGTTTTTTTCATTGATAAAAAATCAATATTATTGTTTATTTACTACCTATTAATGATAACTACTATATAAACCTTTCGTTTTAAATCAATAAAAAAAAAAAAATAATAATAAAAACAATTAAGTTTAGAAACACATTAAGGCAAACAAAGTTTGTCTTAACTATGAAATTGAAGATTTTTTTTTTTTTTTTAAAAAAATTTTTTAATTGCATTAATAAAAATAAAAATAAAAAACTGGAATGAATGCACAAATATTTGTGATTGTAGTAGAACAGTTATTGGCTATTGAATATTGGTTAAAAAACAATTTTAAAATCGAATGATTTAAATAGTTTTAATTAACTACTAAAAGTGTATAAATCCGTAGAGGGATATTTATGGCTAAAGATAATAAGAATGATTATAAGGCACCAAAGAAGGGGAAGGAAGAAGAGAGGAAAAAAAAAAAAGAGGAAGAGCTGCCAAAGGAGTTACAGCAGTTGCCTAAAGAAGCCCAGGAAAAGTTAAAGCAGATTAAGCAAAAGCTTGAAAAGTTCAAAAACAAAATATTGGAAAAATTTGACAAATATATTGCAGGAGTTGCATTATTACCTCCTCAAAAACCAGAAGAAGGTAAAAAAGAAGATAAGGAAAGCATTAATGTTTTAGTTCTTGTTGATGATTCTGACAGCCAAAAGATGTCAAAGCAGGAGTTAAATGAAAAATTAAATGCTATAGTAGATAGTGTTGCAGAAGAAATAGACAAAAACTTAAAACCACAAACTATTATTTTATCAGATTTATGGCAAAGCTGCTATGATGGTAAATATGATTTATTGCAGTTAATAGCTTTATCAGCTCCTATTTATGATAACGGAATGTTGTCAGCAATAAAGATAGCTGAAATTCATAAAACCATGGTTCTAAAAAAGTTTGAAAGATATATTGTAAGTTATGTTTTAGCTGGTTCAATAATACAAGGCAAGGCTACAAAGACAAGCGACATAGATGTTTGGGTTGTTATAGATGACACTGATGTCAAAAAGATGACAAGAGCAGAGTTAAAAGACAAGTTAAGAGCTATAATAATTGGAATGGGTATTGAGGCAGGAGAATTAACTGGAATAAGGAATAAGTTGAATATCCAAGTTTATATTTTAACTGACTTCTGGGACAGTTTAAAAGAGGCAAATCCAATAATATTTACTTTGTTGAGAGACGGAGTTCCATTCTATGACAGAGGAATATTTATGCCCTGGAAACAATTGTTGAAAATGGGCAAGATTAAGCCAAGCTACGAGGCTATTGATATGTTTATGAGCAGCGGAGAGCAAATGCTGCAAAGGGTTCATTATAAATTAAAAGATATTGGAATGGAGGATATATTTTATGCTATACTAACACCAAGCCAAGCTGCAATAATGATGTATGGATTACCACCACCTACACCAAAGGAGACTCCAAGATTAATGAGAGAGTTATTTGTCCAAAAAGAAAAATTACTTGAGTCAAAGTTTGTAGATATTCTGGAAAAGAACATTAACGTAAGAAAAGATGTAGAGCACGGAACCAAGAAGGAATTAACTGGAAAAGAGGTAGATGAATTGCTGGATGATGCTGAAAAATTTTTGAAAAGGATTAAAAGGTTATTCACGCAGATTGAGAAGATAAAAGAAGAGGAAGAGATGATAAATATTTATGATATTATTGTTACTATGATAAGGGATGTTTTAAAGTTAGAGGGCATAGAAAAGGTAAGTGATATAGAGATTGTAAAGATATTTGAGGATGAATTGATAGCACAAGGTAAAATCCCCGCAAAGTTTTTAAGGATATTGAACAGTATAATCAAGGCTAAAAAGGATTATGATGAGAAAAAACTTAGTAAAGAAGAAGTAGAACAGGTAAAAAAAGATTCAAGGATGTTTATTAAATTTTTAGTTGAGTATATGCAGAGAAAACGCGGTAGAGAAATAGAAAGAGCTAAGATAAGGGTAAAACATGGCAACAGATATGGAGAAGTAATTTTACTTGAAGATACTGCTTTTATAATACATGATATTGATCACGAGGAAAAAGAATTGAGCAAAGCAAAGATTAACCCGGATGGAAGTTTAGGAAATCCTGAGAGAACAACTTTAGAGGAAATGGAAAAAGCATTAGCCAAATTTGAAATACCTCCTAAAGTTTTCATTAAAGAACCAATATTTGAAGACTTGAAGAAAATATTTGGAAAGGATGTTGAAGTTCTAGTTAATTATTAGTTTTCTTATTTTTTTATTTTTATTGATTATTTTTCTTTTATTAGTTATTAATCATTGAGTCCATTAAAAAAAAAAAATAGGGGGAATACGGTCATCTTTTATTTATAATCTTAGTAATGTTCCCCACCCCCTTGCGTTGTTTTTATAGCTATTAAAAATCAATAACATTTAAATATACTTAATTTTTATCAAACTTCTTATGTATGATTTAATTATAGTTGGTGGGGGTGCTGCTGGTTTGACAGCAGCAATATATGCTTCTAGGTATAAGATGAATATATTAGTAATAGCTAAACAAATAGGCGGGGCTATAATAGACACACATAAAATAGAGAATTGGCCTGGGGAGAAAAGTATTTCTGGATTAGAGTTAATGAGCAAGTTTGAAGAGCAAGCTAAGGCATTGGGTGTTGAAATAAAAGAGGAAGAAGTCAAGAAGATTCAAAAAGGTTTTAAAGTTTTTACTGACAAAAAAGAGTATGAAGGCAAAACAATAATATTAGCAATGGGAACTCAAAGGAGAAAACTAAATATTAAAGGAGAGGATAAGTTTTCTGGAAAAGGTATAAGTTATTGTGCAACTTGTGATGCTGCATTTTTCAAGAATAAAATAGTTGCAGTTGTTGGAGGAAGTGATTCAGCAGCAAGAGCAGCACAAATTTGTTTAGGGTATGCAAAAAAGGTTTATATTATTTACAGAAAAGATAAGATGAGGGCAGAGCCTGCTTTAGTTGAGGAGTTAGAGAATAATAAAAAGATTGAGTTTATCTATAACGCAAATGTTACAGAGATTATTGGCAATAAAATGGTTGAAAAGGTGAAATTAGATATTGGCAAAGAAATAAAGTTAGATGGGTTGTTTATTGAGGTTGGAGGAACTCCTGCTATAGCATTAGCAACAGATTTAAATATTAAGACGAATGAGAATGGTTATATAGCAGTTGATAGCGAGCAAAAAACAAATGTGCCTGGAGTGTATGCTGCCGGGGATATTACAACAGCTTCTGCTGGATTTCAGCAGTTGATAACAGCAACTGCTGAGGGAGCAATTGCTGCTTTTAGCGCATATAAATTCGTTAAAAACCGCACCACATAAATAGATGGTGTAGTTATGATATAAAATATTGAAGCGGTTTTTGAGCGTGCTCGGAAATCAAAGATTTCCGACATGTTAAAAAATGAATGATTGGAAAAAGAATTTAGAAAAAATTAATATTGTAAAAAGATGTCCGAAGTGTAATGGTTTAAGTTTAGTGCATATTAAAGGAAAAATAAAATGCACAAATTGTGGTTTTGAACAGGCAGTACCAGATATAGAATAAAAGGTGATAAAATCATGAAAATCAAAGACACAAGAAAATCTACGATTTTTAGTGTCACAGAAAAGCAAAACTTTTCTTGTGATTTTCAGGATGCCAAAAATCACGGAGGTGATTTTTAAGCATGTCAACACAGCATCGTGGCCAAAGAGTGGGTGTTTTTGTGGATGTACAAAACTTGTATTATTCTGCAAGAAACCTGTACAATGCAAAGGTTAATTTTAGAGAGATTTTAAAGCAAGCTGTTAAACAAAGAACATTAGTCAGGGCAATAGCCTATGTTATTAAGGCTGATATAAAGGATGAAAAAAATTTTTTTGATGCTTTGACTAATATGGGGTTTGAGGTAAAGGCAAAAGACTTACAGACTTTTTGGGGAGGACATAAAAAAGGAGACTGGGATGTTGGCATTGCAATGGACACTATTGAATTAGCGCCAAAGCTTGATACTATTGTCCTGATTTCCGGAGACGGAGATTTTTTACCGCTAGTAGAGCATTTAAGTAAGGCATTAGGCTGCAGAATTGAGATAATGGCTTTTGGCAAGAGTGCTTCTTCAAAATTAAAAGAAGTAGCTGATTTATTTGTTGATTTGGACGAAAATCCAGGAAGATATCTATTAAAAAAATGAAGGATCTAAATTTTTGCCCAAACTGCGAATCACCTGGACATAGAATAGTAGAGTTTAACGACCAGTTGCATTTTTGCAAGGTTTGCAACAGTTTTTTTAATTTAAGTTATCTAGAGCTAAAGTGCCCTAAATGCGGTAATTTAAAAGTAAGGACTTCTGATTTTCCAAGCCCTAAAGGAGAATTGGTTTTTCAGTGCGAGAAATGCAAGAGGACATATCCTACCTCAGATTTTTTTAAAAAGAATGGTGTAAAATTATGAAGATGATAGTTGGAAACTGGAAGATGAATAAAACTGTTAAAGAGGCAATTAATTTAGTTACTAGTTTAAAAAAAAAAATTAAAGATGTTAAAGATACAGAAATTGTTGTATGTCCTCCTTTCACTGTTTTATGTGAAGTTTCTGATATAGTAAAGAACTCAAATATCGGATTAGGAGCGCAGAATGTATTTTACGAGGATAAAGGAGCTTATACAGGAGAGGTTTCTGCTGAGATGTTAAAGGATGTCGGATGCAGCTGTGTAATAATCGGGCACTCTGAGAGAAGGCAATATTTCAATGAAAGTGATGAAATAATAAACAAAAAACTGAAAAAAAGTTTAGAGCGCGGTTTAAAGGTAATTGTTTGTGTCGGAGAAAACCTGGAAGAAAGGGAAAAAGGGGGATACAGAAGTGTTGTGGAAAAGCAGGTAAGAAGGTGTTTAAAAGGTGTAAAAAAGGAGGATATGACTAATATTATAGTAGCGTATGAGCCTGTGTGGGCTATTGGCACAGGAAAAACAGCAACACCTAACGAAGCACAAGAGATGCATTCTTTTATACGGAGTTTACTGGCAATGATATTTAATGAGGAAACTGCTAAAAATGTAAAAATAGTTTATGGAGGTTCTGTTAAACCTGCCAATATCAAAGATTTAATGATGCAGAAAGATATAGACGGTGCTTTGGTTGGCGGAGCAAGTTTAGATGCTGAACAATTTATTAAGATTGTAAAATATAAAGATTAGTAACCAAAATATTTATATTAAGAAAAAAAAAATAAAATAAAGAAGGTGATGCAAATGAGTTTGATTGTAAAAGCTAATATTAAAGGGATTGCAAAGGTTGATGATAAAGTATTAAATGTTTCAGCTGATTTTGCTGATAAATTAAATGAAAAGGTTGAATCTTTGATAAAAGAGGCCTGTATAAGAGCAAAAGCAAATGGAAGAAATACAGTTATGGCTAAGGACCTGTAATTTTTTGTTTTAAATTTTTTATTTTTTCTTCTATTTTTTTTAAGGAATCTTCATCATATATTTTTGATTTCTTTAATTCGTTGTATTTATCCTCTAAAGTTTTTATCTGAGTTTTTATCAATTCTATTTTTTCTATCCTTGTCTTAACTTTTTTTTTTATTTTTTGCTCCAATGCTTCTATTTTTTTTTTTCTTTCTTTTCTGTAATTCAGGAATTCATTTATTTTTTCTTCCAAGGCATTTATCCTTTTTTCCAACACCTTTGAGAAAAAGAATTCCTGCTGTTGCTGTGTGACTAATTTTTTCTCTGTATCAATTAATTCATTAATTTTTGATTCTAGCTCATTTATTTCTTTTTCCAGTATTTTTTTTTTTTTTTTTTGGCAAAGAAATATTCCTTACTCTTTTTATCTGTTTTAAAAGTCCCTGCTTTGCTTTTTTTCTTTCATCAATTTTTTTTTTTGCTAAATATAATTGCCTTAGAAAAAGATTTACCTTTACATGATCTATATTTTTAGAAATTATTTCTGTCATTTCCTGAATCTAAAAAGTCCTTTTTTTTTTCTCTCTTGCTCAAAACCAGGGAATTCAGGAGGTGGTGGAATATCAAAGCTTGGTGGTGGAGGTATATCAAAAGCAGGCGGTGGACTGTATGGTGGTGGTGAGGGTCTAAAAGATGGTTTTGGAGGTTCAAAAGATGGTTTTGGCATTAAAGGCTTTTCTGTTCTGGTTTTTTCCTTTGACCTTAGCTCCTTTATCATATCAGCAACTGCTACTACCCCTTCTGCTATCCTTGTATTTTGTTCAGAGAGTATTTCTAATTTATGCAACAGATCTTTAATATAAGGTGGCTCTTTTTCTTCCAACTTAAAGCTTTCCTGCGCTTCCTTGAATATATCCAATAAATCATTTATAGAATTTCTAAGCTGGTTTATCTGGTTAACAACGCTTTTGGCTTCTGTTGTTTGTTTTGATTGTTTTAATTCCTCAAGTTCTTTTTTAATCCTCACAATATCCTTGTGAGGCAATAAATCATAATCCTCATCTTCAGCCATCTTCTACCACCTTTTTTTTTTTTAATAATTGTCCTAATCAGGTAATTAATAACAAATATATATAAAGTTTTCTATTAAGGATTTTAATATTATCTAGGAATAAATAATTTTATATACTTTTATTTTAATTCTATAATAAGAATGCAATTAAAATCAGATATTGATGGATTATCTAAAGAGATTTATGAAGGGATTTTCGCTCTGATAAGGAGCACAGTAGAAAGACATAAAGAGAAGTTAGAAATTTCTTCAAGTATTCTAGCTATTGGAGATGATTGGTTTCACATATTTTATTATTGTAATATATATAAAAATCCAGAGATTTCAATAGGAATGAAAAACCAGATGTGTTTAAAGGATATTTTAGAAACATATAAAGAATATTTTTCTGGTAATGAGATTGTTTTGTTTCCTTTTTCTGAGAATAGAGTAGAAGAACTTAAAGGTTTAGGTAAAATAATTAAACAAGATAAAGATATTTGTTGTATTGAATATTGTGGTAAAAAAATAAATATATTAAGTTTAAGATAGGTTTAAAAAAAAAAAATTAATAGAAAGAATTCAATAAAAAAAAAAAAAAAACTTTAATATTCTTCTCCTGCTCCTGGAGGCATGCCCTGAGGCATCTTGGGTCCTTTTTCTCCAGAGCCTGCTATAACGTCATCAATCCTTAAAATCATCACTGCTACTTCTGCTGCTGAGGAAACTGCCTGCGTCTTAATCTTTAATGGCTCTATTACTCCCTGTTTCCAGGAATCTACAACCTTGCCTTTGAAAACATCAATTCCAGCCCATTTTTCCTTTTTGTCATGAGCTGATTTTAGCTCTGTTAAAACATCAATTGGGTCTAAGCCAGCGTTTTCAGCTAGAGTTCTTGGTATAATTTCCATGGATTCTGCAAATGCCTGTACAGCAAGTTGCTCTCTTCCTGACAATGACTGGGCATATTTTCTAAGGCCTTTTGCAAGTTCAATTTCAGGAGATCCTGCTCCAGCAACTACTTTTCCTACTCTTAATGATGCTGCAATGTCTCCAACTGCATCTTCCATAGCTCTCTTAACCTCGTCAACTACGTGCTCTGTACCTCCTCTTATCAAGATAGTTACTGATTTCGGGTTTTTGCAGTCTCTGACATAAGTCATTTCCTCATCTCCAACCTTGATTTCTTCCACAATTCCTGCCTTGCCTAAATCTTTTTCTTCTAAATCATCTAAGTTTGTTACTATTTTTCCTCCGGTTGCTCTTGACAATGCCTCCATATCTGACTCTTTAATCCTTCTTGCTGCGAAGATTCCTTTTTTAGCAAAGAAATGCTGGGCAATATCATCAATTCCTTTCTGGCAGAACACCACATTAGCGCCAGATTTTGCAATTTTATCAACCATACCTTTCAGGATATGTTCTTCCTGGTCTAAAAAAGCCTGTATTTGTGACGGGTCTGTAATCTGTATTTTAGCGTCTATTTCAGTAGATTTTATCTCAACTGCAGAATCTATCAGTGCAATTTTAGCATTTTTAACAATGCGCGGCATTCCTGAATGAACCCGTTCTTTGTCCAAGACAATGCCCTCTATTAACTCTGAATCTTCAACAGAACCTCCAACTTTTTTTTCCAGTTTAATGTTTTCCCTGTCTATCAAGATAAGGTCATTTTCCTTGTCCATTACCAAGCGCACTGCTCTTACAGACAAATCTGCAAGTTTTTCCTTTGCTGATTCTGCTCCTTTTCCTGTCATTGCTGTTATTGCAATCTTTTTTAATAAATCGGTGTCTTTTTCTGTTACGTTTTCTGCCATTTCATTTAAGATAGAGATTGCTTTTTCTGCTGCTAATCTATAGCCTCTAGCAATAACAGTAGGATGTATTCCCTTATCCAATAAGTCTTCTGCATTTTTTAATAGCTCACCTGCTATTACAACTGCTGTTGTTGTGCCGTCTCCAACCTCATCTTCCTGTGTTTTTGCTACTTCAACAATCATCTTAGCAGAAGGATGCTCTATCTGCATTTCTTCTAAGATTGTAACACCGTCATTTGTTATTGTAACATCTCCCAAGCTATCAACAATCATCTTGTCCATTCCTTTTGGACCTAGAGTTGTCCTTACAGTTTCAGCAACTAGTTTTGCTGCCATTATATTTGTTCTTTGAGCGTTTCTTCCAGTACTTCTTTGTGTGCCTTCTGGCAATATAAATATCGGTTGCATTTGTCCGTTTGCCATTTTATATCTACCCCCTTATAGATTTTAAGAGAAATCATATATAACGGGTTCTATATAAAGGTTATGGTTTTGTGAGCTGTTAAGTTA
>CAYXTQ010000005.1:0-21791 GCA_964467845.1 uncultured Methanosarcinales archaeon
CAAACTTGCATATATATATATCATTACCAACACATTTCTTTGCTCCATCCCAGCCAGAATTATCACAATTTGATTCAAAACCACCGTGTGTGCACCACGCACTTCCCTGATCATTCTGGCTGCAGCCACAATCACCGCAATATCGGATAACATCATAGTAACCTATACAGCCGTCAAAAAAACATTGTATTATGTTATTGCCACTGCATTTCTGCCAATCATTCCAACCCCAGTTATCGCAGTAATAATCACAATCACAACCTTCGCCACAGTAAGGTTTGGCACTAATAGGTTTTGGCACAAATGCAAGAATTGATAAAACAAATGCTAAGATAACTATTAAAGAAGCGGTTTTATTTAATTTCATAACTATCACCTTTTTTTTTTTTTATTATTATTGATTTTATTTATTTACAATCAAGATCATTAACTTTACATTCTGCGCCATAATCTTCCGGGCAGATATTTTAACATTAAATTATGCTGCACAATAGATAAAATTGAAACAAAAAGAAAAATATTTATATATTAGTAATGATTAGCTTTAGATTAAGATGAAAAAAGCAAATAAAGCAGATGAATTAATAAAATCTATAAAAGAAGCGCAAAAAGACCCAGAATTCATTAGAGAAATTAATAAATTTATAAAAGCAACAACCGAAGTTCATAAATTAAGTTAGATTCCTAAATTTAGCTAATAGATCCTTGTATTTCAAAAAACCTGGCGTTCTAAGGTTCTCCTTAAGGTTTATATGATCATATGCTTTCAAAGAAGTTTTGTTTAGCAATGTTCTGTTATCTTCAGAATAGACTATATCTAACCCGTGCACACTAGCACAAGCAACTATCATAAAATCTATCCTGATTGAAGTATCCCATCCATATATGCCTCCAAGATGCCTGTAATGATCATAGTATTTTCTTGCTAAATTTGTAATTTTTATAGAATGCTCTAAAAAATGATTTCCGGTTATTCTATCATATAAACCTAATAATAAATTCCTAGTTCTTCTGCTTAATTTTGTTATTTTGGGAATATCCCTGATTTCTTTTCTTATTGGCATATAGGAATAAACAATAAAATCTTTGTCATCAATGATACTATTTTCTATCTTATCAGCATCTTTTTCTTTAGCTAATAACCATATATGTTAGTGTCAAAAATTACCCTTAGCATAAGCGAACTTAGGGTTGAAGAGCATATATAAATCTTTTGAAAAGCAATGATAAGATTTTATCACCACTACTTAATTGACTATACTCTCTAATTGTTTTTCAATTCTTTTATATAATAATTCATTTATTCTTTTTTCTTCCTTATTTATAAGTTCATATATTCCTTCTTTAATTAAAGCATCCATTATGTTATATTGTTCTTTATTAGGGTTTTCGTTTAGATCTTTGAATATACTCAAAAGAGAATTAAGATAGTTTAATCTTAATTCGTATATCTGCTTAAATAAATCGCTTGGATTACGGCTAGTTCTAAGAGATTGCGGTAATTTGTCTCCTGTAGAATCTGCTATTATGCTTTCTAACTTAGTTATGCTTTCATTAATGAAAGTCACAAGTTCTTTATTTTTATAAATAGGTTGTTTAAAATCATTAGGAGAATTGCGTCCTCTAAAAACATCTACAAGTGATGATCTTAAATACTTATTAAATTCTATAATATCAACCATTTCTGCGCAGTGTCTAATTTTATCTAACTCTTCTTTTTCAGAAATGCCAAATTTAACAATAATGGTTTCTTCATCTACTTTTTTTCTGATTAGTTTTAAGTAATCATCTTTAATATGATTTTTAAAATATTGAATAAATTGGTTAAGAAGATTTGACGAGCCATTAAAATCATCATTCTTAAGCTCATCATATATCTTAGTAAAAGAGTCATACGCTTCTTCAATTTTATTATTGTTTACTAATTCTTGCACCTTACTAAATTTCGTTTTATATTCTGCGGGCTTTAGTAGATTAATATTCTTGTCAATAACATCATTATCATAATTTGCTATTTTATTATATAAATCTCTAAAAAAAATATTTAATAAACCTTTGTTTTCCAATTTTTTCTGTAGATTTTCGCTAAGCTTGTCGGCTTCATAAATATTGTTTTTATTTGTTAAATAGATAATAGTTTGTATTTCTTTTTCTACTTTTTTTCTAGGAAAATATATTGCGTTTAAGTATGCTGCAGTTATGGATATTAAGAAGAGTAGTGTCAATAAAGCACTAACTTTAATTTTTTTATTTCTTCGCTTAATAGATTGTATTTTCTCATCTATCTTTGAACTCACATATTCAGCTTCTTTGGCTAATTCATCAAGTGATTTTGGCATTTTATTTTTTTATAAATTCTTTAAGAACATTAGTTGGTTCTTGCTCTATTTTTTTTGTATATTCTTCAACAAACTGTCTAGAGCCAGAATAAGGATTGATTTTAAAAATTTGGTATAGCTCTCCAACTTTTTTAGGAACTTTGATATATTCTACTTTTTCATCACTTACTTTTACTTGTTTTGTTTTAGTAGGAAGTTCTAAACTAGTAACTCCTTCAAAAAAAGCCGCCAAGCCTTCCAAAATATTATAACGTCTTTTATCTCGCCAACTCTGCTCTTTATATTTAGCAGGTGTTACTTTTTTTTCTAAACGTTCTTCGTAAATATCCTTAACAAAAACCTCCCTCAAATAAGTAAAATCTTTAATCCCACCATAAATACTAGAAGCTTTTAATATTCGCTCTTGTTCTATAGTATCTGCTAGACTTTTAATCCTCTCATTAATTTGTGATTCATTCAAATTTACTAAACTGTTTCTTATATTTTCAAAAGAATTTTTATAGAACTCTATTCTTGATGTTTCATAGTTATATTTTTCTATGCTGTTAAAGACTATGTTCTCTAAATTTCTTTTTTCTTCTATTAATCTATCATTCAATTCGATTCCTTCAGATATGTTAACTAAAGATGATTGTAAATCATTAAGTGTTTGTACCTCAGTTTCATCAGCAATTCCGTCATTTACTATTTCTAGTATTCTTTCCTTCGTTGAATCAAATAATTTTATAGTTCTAATTGCTTGATCAATATTTTTACTATAATAACTGTTTAATTCTCTAACCATAAGTAGAGCTTCTTTGAAATTTTCTTTTTTTACTTCTTTCTCTAAAAGAACAAACAAACTATATGCTGATCTATAATCTTTATTTTTTATTAGATTTTTTATATCATCAAATCTAGAAGTGTACTCCTCTATTTTTTTTAATTGCAGAATTCTTGGATTTATGATATCTTTATCATAATTTACTACTCTTTCGTATAAATCATCAAAAAGACTATTCAATATCCCCTTATTTTGTAATCTTGATTGTAAATTCTCGCTTAATTCATCAGCTTCATAGAAATTATTATTGTTTGCTAAATAAATAATATCTTGTATCTCTTTTTCTACTTTTTTTCTTGGAAAATGAATTAAGCCAAGATAACCTGTAGTTAAAGATGTAAGAAAAAATAACGTTGTAAATATGCCTGTTTTTATTCTTTTATTTCTTCGCTTAATAGATTGTATTTTCTCATCTATCTTCGAACTTACATCTTCTGCTTCTTTGGCTAATTCATCAAGTGATTTTGGCGACATTTTTTAGTTTTTCTTCAATTTCTTTAAGATAATTGATTTGTTCTCTATATTTATTGTTTTCTTTCATTAAAATTTCTAACTCTTTTTTTCCTGCTTTATACCTTCTTAAATTGACATTATTTACAGAATTACCAATAGTAACTGTTTTGTTCTCCATATTTTTTTTGATTGTATTAATTAATACAAAAAAAATATGTTTTTGGTTTTCTATCTTTTGTTCTAATCCGTCCTCATGTTTAATTTCTCTATCACCTAAATAACCTAAACAAATATTCAAATATGCTTTTGTCTCACTTATAATATTTTTAATACTATTTACACTTGAGTAATTTAAATCAGAAGAAAAAGTATCATCTATAATAGGCTTATAATCTCTACATTTATCTGAAAACAATTTTAATTTGTTTTCAACAGTTTCTATCTTTTCGTAATATTTTATCTTTGTGTTAATATTTTCTATAAAATTTGCTATTTCTGTTACTCTATCAGAACTGCCTAGCAAATTGTAGCATGCATTTAAAAAATTTATTCCTGTAAGTGTTTTTCTTAATTTTCCGATATCTTTATAACTAGTGGAACTATTGTGGATATCATGAAATAAAGCCAATTTTTCTTCCAAAATAGAATAAGCATTTCCCTTTTTTTCTTTGATTCTTTTTTCTAATTCATTCAGTAATTCAATAACTTTTTTATTGACATCTCTTAATTCTGGATTTTTTTCATTAAATAATAAATATTTTTGTTGATATTTTATCCTATCAGTATCGATATAGATTAATGCTTGTATTTGTTCTGTATTAATTTCTTTATCATTAAATAATCTTTCTAATATATTTCCATTATCTTTAAGATTTTTATAATCTGAATCTATCTCTTTTATTTTTTCTTGTTTATAGTATTCTTTTGCAAACATTATTGCTTTTTGTTCGAGGTTTAGTTTGTTATCATTAATGATATCATCTCTTTTTATACAAGAACAGATTGTATCTAAAAAGAGTAAGGCTTTTAAATCATTTTTATCTGAAGCGGTTTTTATTAAACTTTTCAAAAGTTCATTATTAATAAATTTTAAATAAGCTATAGCTACCAAATTAGAATCTACTTTATAACTAAAATCCAAAGTAGAAATCTTTTCTCTTTTTTTTAAAGAAGTTGGAGTTATATTCTTAAGTTTTTCACATAAAAAACTAATATCGCTTCTATCTAGAATATTGTCATTTTTGTAGAAATTAAGGTAATAATCTTCTAAAATTAATAATTTTATATCTTTGTCCTTATTTAAAATTTTAATTAGATTTTCATCATTAATATTATCAATCATATAATCAAGAATTAGAGAATCTGTAATTGTTAAGTTTCTATCTATATTTTTTTTTTTAGAGCTAGATTTAGAAAAGATGGATTCAATAGTTCTTATACCATTATCCTCCAAATGCTCTTGCATTTTATTTTTATTAACATCTTTATTTATTAAATTCAATTAAAAAAAACTTTTAACTACATTCTCATCTGCATATAATGTATCACCAACATGAATAACATATTTAGACGGATCTCTTAAATCTTTAAATGTTCCATTTCCTATATTATCAACTTCAGAACCTGATGTTGTGGCTACTTTATGAGCTAGTAAACCTGATTCTTTAGCAGTTAAAATAGGATCATTGCCTATTGATTTGTCTGATTTTACTAATATCTGAGATATTCCATCTCCTTTATTTAAGTCGCTTAGCTTATACTCAAAAATTCCATCATTATTGCTATCTACCCATCCAGATTGTTTTAGAGCTTGTAATTGTTCTTCTGTAAAAATTGGTGGTGGTGGCGGAGGGGGTGGTGGAGGTGGAACTGGTTCATGTTGAAGTATCTTTGATAATTCATCATAAGCGACAGAAGCTGATGCGCCAAGCATAAAGCCTTGAGCAGCTAATTGTGTTAAATGCGCTACCTTATCTTTATGCTTGCTCCAATGCTTACTAAGTTTGCTATTGTTTATCTGTGAAACAAGGTTATTAGCAGACCTTGCAGCTGCTGTAACACTTCCACTGTTTATTGCACCTGAAAGGCCTAATATTCCTCCAGCCCAGCCAAGATATTTTGAAGTTTGATATTTATCCTTTAAAGCATCATCTAAAGCATTAGAGCTACTTGATAATGCATGGTATAAAGATACTCCAAATGTTGAAATTGCTGTTGCTTGCACCATTGCAGAAACTTCTCCGCCAATTTTTGTGTTTAGCTTGAATGTTTCCCACGCATTTCTTCCTTTGTATATTTCAAGTCCTCTTCCAATTTTTCCTAAAAGAAGATATTTGTTTAAGAAATTTACAAATTTACTTTCAACTTTATACTTGCTTTCAATATTTCCTTCTACTCCAATATTTTTCTCTTTTAATTTTTTCTTAATAGCTCGTTCTGTTGCAATATTACTAACCCCACTAGAATACATGCTTTCATAAAGCTCTTTTCCATCTATTTTGTTATCCTTGATTTTATCTTCTAAGCTACTTATTACTTTATCAACTGCTTTATCTTTTTTCATTAAAGCTCCAACAACAGGAACATAATTGAGAATTTTATAAGATTGCTTCAGTTTATCTTTTGTGAAATATGACTTTATTTTATTAAAGAAGCCTTTTTTTGGTTGTTTTAATTCTTCTGTCTCTTGCCTATGCCCGTTTATTAAATTAACAAGCCTATCTTTCTCTGCATACCATGGTGATTCTTTTATTTCTTCTCTTACAGCACTAATGTCCTTTGGTCTTTCTTTGCTTTCCTCATACTTTTTTATTTTCTGTTCATAATCGGCAATTGAATCTTTAGCTTTAGATAGCTCTGTTCTTAATTCTTCTTTTTCCTTTTCTGAAGTTTTTAATTTGTCTTCAAGTGCTTCTCTTTCTTTAGTGTATTTGCTCATTTCTCCATCTTTTTTCTCTAATTCTAATTTTAAGGAATCTCTTTCTTCAGTTAAATTCTCAAGTTTACTATATAATGATTCTTTTTCAACAACCTTTGATGTTATTATTTCGTCTAAGGATTTTCTTAAACTACTATGTTTTTTGTTTAGATATTTGTTTATTCCTAAAGTATTAATTATTTCTGCTTTATCCTGCTCGTATATAAATGAGGTATCAGATTTGTAAATTTCCCTTAATGCACTTAATCTTTCACTCCAGGACCAAACTCTTTTTCCATCTTTTTCATATCTTCCAGATAGGATTTGAGCTGTAATAGCAGCTAATTCTGATTCTTTTGTTACCTCACTTCTATATTTGGCAATTAATTGATTTATTCCAGAGGAATAATTTGCAGCTGGAATAAAAACTTCTTTTTCTAATTCTTTTTTCTCATATATTTTTATTTTTTGTTTTAGCTCTTCTATTTCTTTTTCATAATTTGTTTTAGTTTCTGTTTTTACTTGTTCTATTGTTCCTCTTAATTTCTTAATCTCTTCTTCATATTGTTCAGTTCTTTCTTCTAATTTTTTATCAAATAAGGATTCTTTTTCTTTTAAATCAGAAGCATAACATTGTCTTTCTCCTGATAATTGTGATTTTGCTGTTTCAAGCTCTTTACTTAATACACTAATTTTTTGTTCTAATTGATTGAATTGGTCTATGGTATATGGATGGGCTGATTTGTAAGTTTGGGATTGTTGTTGTAAAGTACCTATCTTCTGATTTAAATCTTTAAGGTCCTCAGCGGTATATATATAATTTGATTTATAAATATCAAATTCTCTTCTAAGGACTTCAAGTTGTTTAGTCATTCCTATTATGTCTTTTTTCTCTTGATAAGCTCTTATTTCATTCATTAGGTCTCCTATTGGAGGTAATTTTCTTTTGACTTCAGGATATCCTACAGCAACCTTCTTTATACCCTCATATTTTTGAGGGAATTTATCTTTTAAAAACATATACCCTTCTTTTGTTCCTATTTTTACTTTTTCTAAGATTTGTTGATCTAATATTTTCTTTTCACCATCACTCAACTCCTGCTCTGTTTTTATAACGTTATGTCCAAGATACTCAATTAATCTAAAATTATTAACATTAATTGCTGAACGATCTTCAGCAGATGGATAAGAGATACCTATGTGTGGAGGGCTATTGTTTGCATTAAATACCATACTCAGAGAATATCTTATTTCTCCAAAATCTTCAATATTTATCTCATTATAAATCCCATCTCTCAAAATATCTTTAAGACTACCTTTATCTTCTGGAGAAAAAAAAACTCCCCCTATATGGGAATGTCCTAATCCTACTGGCTTTTTTTTAAGATTATTATAAATGTCTCTTAAGGAAGTTATTTCACCAGCACCGGTCATATGAAAATGAATATCTGTTACTTGTTGATCATGCATAATATAAACATCTCTTACAACAACACCTTCCTTCTCCTGCTTTTTAGGATCGTCTAACAATAAAAGACCGATTTCAAGATATTCATTTGCTAATTCATTTATTCTTTTAGCTATATAATTACTTTTATCTAAAGCGTATTTTGTAATTTTAATTGGTTCTATGGATTTTCTTAATTTATCTTCTTTTAACTTTTCTTCAAGTATTTCTTTGTTCATTGTTTATATTAAAACAAAAGTTTATCTCTTATACTATTTTTTTTTGTTATGGCTATTAGATCTTCTAAATGGCACATATTTATTAAATTGGATCCAACAAACTCTAAAATATATACTGGGTTTTTTTCTAACTTTATAGAAAACTCTCCAAAACTTGATTTTAACTTCTGACGGAGGGTAATGTCTGAACAATCTATGTGATTTTCTATTATTTTTTCTAATAAAGGATATATTGATCTATCTTCTTTTTTTATTTTAATGTCTAAAATAGTATCTTTTTCACAAAATGGTACTTGTTCGATTTCTATTTGACCTTTGTGACGATAAAAACCAGAATAATCCTCTGAAGTATAAATATTTGCAAAACAAGGTCTTATTATCTGCATTATATAATCCCTTGGATTTTTTAAAAACTTGGAGATATTCTCAGAACCTATTAAACCATTTGTTGAGGTATAAATGTGCCCCTCGAAAGGTTGCTTTGTAGTATAAATACCATAATCATTTCCTTTATTTGTGATTATAGGTAGGTTAATCTTATATTGTATTTCTACTATTGTTTTTCCTATATCAATACCATACCCCCTCATTTTATCAATTAAATCAAATGGTAATTTATTTGGTACATCAGTAATTAATGATTGACTCAGTTGTCCATAGGTTCCTGAAATCTTATAAAATGGGTTGATAGCTATTTTTTTAATTTCTTTCATTTAAACCACCCCATTATTGTTCTTTAATTCATTTCATTATTTAAATCTTTCTATTTTTTACTATTATAAAGTAACTATATCTTAGTTTATTTGTTAGAGACTGCCAAAGGTTTAAAACTTATCCTTTCGTCATTAAATATGTCATATGTAAAAAAACCCAATGAATTTTCTTCACAATTATTAATATTAAGTATTCTAACACCTTCACCTACCATTGCACTTCCTATTATCATATTTGACATAATTACGCTTGCTGTCCTATCGGCGCAACTTACACTTCCTTTTGGGAATGTTGTTTGTTTTGTAACTCTGGGGGTTCTTCCTGGAACATAAACTGCAACTTGACCACTTTTAGGATCAAGACCCCCATCAATATAAGGAATATTATATCTCACAGAGAACTCATCTAAAATTAGTCTAGCTTCTCTATTATCAACACAACCAAATATTAAATCATATTTACTTAACTTATTGCCATATTTAAAAAGCCGTTCATCTTCTCTTTTAAGTTCTTTAACAGAAAAATTGAAATTTACTTTTGGATTTATTTCTTTAAGCCTCTTGCATAAAACTTCAGCCTTTGGTTCACCTATTGCATCATAGAATAATATTTGTCTATTCAAATTATGTTCTTCCACAGTGTCTTTATCAATAATATCAATATTGCCTATTCCTAATAATGTAGAACTTAATGCAACATAAGTTCCCGTCCCTCCAGCCCCAACAATTAAAAGATTATATTTACTGAAATCCTTATTATTTAATCTTAAATCGGATTTAAATCCTTTCCTAGTTTTAGAATTTATATTATAAACTAATGTAAAATTATTTTCTATATTTTTATCATATTGGTTAAATTTAAATTTATACTTCCTGATTTCTTCAACAATCAAACCCGCAATTATACTACTTGTAAAATTTCCTTGGGATTTTCCTTCAAATTCTCTGTGAACAATCTTCTCTAAATCAATATTTTCTTTAAATAGTTTTATACTATCGCTTGGTTTATACATAGAAACAATCCCTTTTTCGTTGTCAGTAGAGACTGAAATTAAAGGAACCCGATAATTTAAAGCATAATCTATAGCACATTCTTTAGATATACAATCATTTGTAGCATCTACTATTATATCTGGTGAAAATCTGAAAGTATATGCTTCTGTAAATTTAGAATGCCTAGGTAGAATATTGGCAGTACTATTAATTTTTCTCAAAGTTTTATCAATGTGTGTAACTTTCTCTTGGCCTATATTAAAAATTTTCTTATTTTCTTTTATAAATAAAAAATCATTTTTATCACTTCTATTAATTCGTTTATTGTCCATAACACATACTCCTTCCCTTACTCCTAAGCCAATAACACCAGCTAAAACATATTGTGCTAAGACATCAGAACCTATAACAAGTACTTTAGATTTATAGAAATCATTTACAGCATGGACACCATAGGCCAACCCAGTTCTATTGTCTTGTTCACTTATACCTATTTCTGAAATTTTTATTCACCCTTCATCCTATTAATTAAAGTTATAATTGAGGAACATTTAAGCTCCATCTTTTTTATTCTATTTTTTTGTAAAAAATTTAGATTATCACAAATACTTTTTAAAAAATTAATCTTATCATAAAAAAATTGGTTTTTAGATAATAAATACTCTTTAAATGAGTTTAGCTCTCGCAATAAATCTTCTAGTTTAGGGTTAAATTGTTTTGCAGAAATTCTTTTTTTTGATATTATATCATATTTAGTATAAAAAGATGCAAATTTTATTATGATTCCGTACAATCCGTCTATTTTTTTAAAATCTAATTCAACATCTTTGTCTTTTTTATCTGATTCCGTTAATCCATTTATGATTTCAATGAAATATTTCTTAATTTTTTCAAAAATAAAATAGTCACTATTAATTTGTTTTGTATTCATAATCAAATGTTCGTATTTGTTTCTCAAATAGATTACTCTTTCTATTAGGTTATAATCTATCAAATCTTTATCTAGAGTTTTTTGTTTTTCTTTTTCTATGACATCTATTTTTATATCTTCTAATATTTTTTTGTTATCTCCAATCTTATAAGCAAGTCCACAAAATGGAAAATCATTTCTCGTATTAGATACCATTCCAATAGAATATGGAACTATAATTTTTTCTTTATGATAAAATTCCATTTTTGAGTTAAATAAAACATCAGTTTTAAATAAATCAAAAAATTCAGAACCAATATAATATTCATCTTCATTTATTTTTATAAACAAAAAGTTATTATTTTCTATTTTCTTAAATTTAGGAACATCATTTACTTTATCTTTGAAGGAGCTATATATTTGTAAATCTTTTTCACTATAGATCCCGTCTCTTAAAATATCCTTAAGACTACCTTTATCTTCTGGAGAAAAAAAAGCACCCATTATTGGATGAGAATGCCCTACTCCTATTGGTTTTTTTTTAAGATTATTATAAATGTCTCTTAAGGATGTAATCATTCCAGAACCTGTTATAATAAAATGATCATCTCTTACATCTTGATCATGCCCTATATAAACATCTCTTATAATGATTCCTTCTTCTTTTTGTTTTTCTGGATCATCTAGCAATAAAAATGCTACTTCAAGAGGTTTTTCTGCTAATTCATTCACTCTTCTAACCAAATAATTACTCTTGTCTAAGGCATAATTAGTTATTTTTATTGGTTCTATGGATTTTCTTATTTGTGTTTCAATAGTTTCCATATCATAAACCTCCAGATGTTTTGTCATTATCAAAAATCCTTTCTTCTCCAACTAACCTTAATGCTTCTTTCCTTCCTCCAGTTAGAAGACAATTATCAAAAGCAGAAGGATTATCCATACCAGGGGTACCTATCCAACCAAGTGTAAGATTATCTTCTGCCTGCCTTAATACTCCTGCTATTTTTTCTGCTAGATCGGGGTTCTTTAGGTTGTACCAATGATCAAAAATAACGCCAACAGATACCCATCTAAAAGTTCCAAAACATATTCCACCATCATCTCTAACAAAGATGTGGTTATAAGGCATATCAAATATTCTGGGTTGATAAACAATTTTTAAAGAATCTGAACTCACTAGTAACTCTGTCCCAACTCTAACTGCCTTTTTAATAAAATAATAATTATTATCTTTTTTGATTACATAAGGATTAACTAGTATGTATAGTTTATATCTATCATCATTTATTTTTTCAAAACCAAGTATGCCTAACTTATCTGATCTTTTCCTATTTAATTCTTGCTCCAAAGATTCTTTCTTATTACTTCTTTGTTTAATGATCTCTTCATAAAACTTTTTTCCATGTTCAATTGATTTTCCCATAATCCTTTTTATTAATCCTTCCAAATATTTTTTTTCAAGATCTTCTACAAAACAATAATGAGATATTTTGAAGAAATTATTTTTGAATCTTATATACTCAGATAACTCTCTTTTGCTATCAACAATTTCAAGATTGTAACATCTTCCTAATAGTATTAATAGTTTTTTATCACCAAATAAATTTATAAAACTATTTTTTTCAGATTTAAGTTCATCTACCGAGGGATACCTAACTTCAACATTTGATGTTCTAATTTTATCTGTTATAGAATCTTTGTCTTTTGTTGGTTTTAAATTGTAATAAGCAACGAAAATATTTTCTTTTATAAATTTCTCTAATGCGTTTCCTTTTAAAGATGAATAGACATTAGTTAGTTCTCTTATTGTAGAATCTAAAGATTTGATCTTGTTTATAAATTCAGACTGTATTAGAGAACTCATGAATTCTTCAATTTTTTTTCTGTTCAGATCAAAAAACTCATTTTCTAGTAAAGATATTTCTTCTGATTCTTCTAAGGTATATTTTTGACCTAAAAAATATAAAAAATTTTCAGGATTAGTCAAATTAGATTTTTTATGAAGTGTGTAAATTCTTTTTTCTAGAATAGCAAATGGTTCCTTACTTAAATCAAAATCTTTTATAAATGTAGGTAAATACAGCATTATTTTCAACTCCTAAAAGACGCTCCTTTACCAATTTGGATTAGTCTTTCAACAATATTGAATGTGGAAACATATACACCGCATCACATTTTAGTATATTTTCTGGTTTATGTAAGGGTATTTCAATAGAAATGTTATTTGATTTTTTAATTTCTAATATTAAATTTTCTAAATATTTTTTATAAGTATCTGCAGCATTGCCATAAATTAATCCAATCCTCAATGGTTCTTGATGCTTCACATTTTTATTTTAAATAGTCAACAATATTAAGTGTGTACCCACCTGACGTGCCTGGACGTATATTCATTTCAAGAGCTTTATATTCTACCGGTTTTCCATCTTCTTCTCTGGTCATAGTCATAAGTGTTCTATCACTATACTTTGATACAATATCATCAAGATCTACTAAGATTTCCTGTGGAGGAGAATCTGTTGTAAGTACTTTAACATTAACAGTTTTTTCTTTTGGATTTTGTCTTGCTTCCTCAAACCACTCTTTAATTATCTGAGTAGCTTCTCTTTGAGAAGCATTATAAGCCTCATTGTTTGGATCCGGTTCAGAATCCAACATATATTTAACTAATTGCCTATAAGTTTTACTTAGAAATGAATCATCAGCTCTTTTTGCTAATTTCTTTTGATCTCCTAACATAGGATCTAAACCCACTAAGCACAGATTTTCACTCATTTATACCACTCTCCACTAATTTTTATATTAGATGAATAATCATAATGATTTAATAAATCTATTGCCAATATACTATTAATATTTTTGATCAGTTCCGAAAAATTTACGGAGTTATTAAAAAGTAATATTTTTATCAGGTTATAATGCTCAAAATGATGAATAAAAATAGAAAGATTTATATATAAGTGTTACTACTAAGTAATGACTATGAAAAAACAAATATTCCTTTACTATCATCCAGACTTCAAGGATTTGACTTTATTAGAAGATGGAGTCAAGTTTGTTAATTCTGAATATGAACGATGTGGTCTTCCAATTGAAGCAAGACTATTAAATTTAGAGGAAGAATTGCTAAAATTTTCTAAAGAAGAACTGTCAGATAAATTAAACATAAAAGCAGATACAAAAGAAGAAATTGTAAGGATAGCTTTAACTCCAGAGCCTTTTGAAGCAGGATTAAAAGAGCACGGAATTTATGAAAAAGATGGTAAATGGTTTAAAGATGGTAATTTATTGCAAAAAATTGCATTAGAAAGATTTAGCATAGAACCTGATTTTGCGAATTATAGGTTTAAGTATAAAGGAAAAATATCAAAAGAAATAAAAATAAAGGCAACCGGTAATGTACAGCATTATAACTCAATCACTAAGTTGCTTAGTGGCAAAGATTTAAAAATTAATGAAGAGCAGTTTAAAAAAAATGTACAATTAGAATATAAGAAACTGCTTCTGTCAGATTTACTAAGGTTTGATGTGAGTTCTGAAGAGAGAGATAATATTGAAAAATTAGAAAATCAATTGGATGATGTGTTTTTAAAAAATTTTTATTATGGAGATGAAAAAATTGATTCTTACTTAGATATGTTCGATCAGATAATTTTTTGTTCTTTATATGTAAATCAAATTAAAGATACAAAAAAAAGGAGATTAGAGTTTAATAAAATGGTAAACATTTTCACCAATAACTTTCTTTATGATAAATTTGGTAAAAAAGATTTTATACTTATAAAACCATTTGAAGGGTACTTAATGAGATATATGAAACAGTTAGGAAACATAGAAAACATATTAAGCGATAAAAATAAACCAGATTTTATTTCTATATTGTTACCTTTCAATGATCCAGAATATGAGAAAACATCATATTGTATGTACTATACCATTTTAAGACCTTCAGCAGGCTTTAAATCACTTATAAATATAGGCCATCCAAATAAAAAAACTTTAAGAGAAGTTAAATATAAACTATTACATGAGTTATGTCACCATTTTGATATTCCAGATGATAATAGCAGAATTGATAGAGGAGACGATGATATTATGACTGCTCCTGTAAAATTTAATGATCCAAGCACAGACAAAAAACTTTACTTAAAAAAAGAGTATGTAGATTTAATAAAAAGAGATCTTAACCTCTAACACCTATCTAAAAATATTCAATTTATGTAACATATTCCTATAGTTATAGTGTCTTCTTACATCTTTATCTTTCCATAATCTATATTTTCTATGTTTTATATCAAATTCTCCGTATGCAGGATCAACTAAAACATCTCTTCCATTTATTTTAACTAAAGCACAGGCATGCCCAAACCAAAGAAAATGGGGCTTTCCTCCATTATCAATCTTTACATCAGCAACGTATGAATCCAAGCCAACACTCCTAGCCATTGTAACATATAAGATAGCCATATCAAGGCAGATTCCTTTTTTGCTTTTCAGCAGCTTATCACTATTTACATAATGAAAACTTAAAGGAGAACGAGAATCATCATAGCTTATATTCTCCATCATCCACCCATATATTGCTTCTGCTTTATCAAAATCATTATTAAATGGCTTAACTTCTTCATTTACGATTCTAGCTAAATCTAAGCTTATAATAAACGGATTAGTATCATCACCACTTTCAGTTAGAGCAACCTGATATTTTGGGCTAATTTGATTAATATCAATTAAAGCTTCACTAGGTTTTTCATATTTTTTTTTCCTAAGTTCACTAATTATTAATCCTGGATTTTCTTTGGAATAGCTTCTTTTCTGAGAACTTCTAATTTGTTCCATTAAACTATATAAATCTGGTTTTTTGGAATAACTACTGCTTTGACTTTTCCTTATTTCATCTATTAATTTTCCTGGGTCAGGCAGCTTATTGCCTCTAGACTGGCTTCTCCTTATTTCCTGCATTAACTTATCAAGATTATGTTTATCACTCATCTTATATAAAAAATAATGATATTTATGTGCTTTTTAATTGCTCTTTTCCATCTGCGAATGGACATATCTCTGTTTTAACAAATAACCAGCTTATGACTGGGATTCTGTATAGAATACTTCTGCTATGATAAAAAGGACAACCTAACTTCTCTAGTATAGGACCATGAAAGATTTGATATTTTAACCTAGCAAATCCTTTTTTGTCTGTATTTTGCGCATAATCAGCAACAGTACACTGGCGGTAAATTCCACTTCTTCTAGGAATAGTCATTACAACATCAGGGATGTCATAACCTTCAACTCTTGTTGCTTTTGCACAAGGACCATATGTTATTATCCCTACTAAATCGTTTTCAGCTATATATGGTGGTTGATAAACATTTTGTGACGGAGGTAATGGTGCACTACTTCCTTGGCTTGTTTGATTAGTTGGTGGTCCTACTCTATGTTCAATATTAGAGGTTTGCTCTTCAGGAGCAGCATCTGAGCTAGTCTCGTAGTTAGAACCTTCTCCAGGACGACCACCACTTTGGCTTTTTCTTATTTCATCTATTAATTTTCCTGGATCGGGCAGCTTCTTGCCTCTAGACTGGCTTCTTCTTATTTCCTGCATTAATTTCTCTAAATCATCATTCCTATCCATATAAACTCTAAGGTTATTTTACGGATTTATTAAAATTACTAATTTAGGGCCGTAAATATTTCGGAATTTAGTGTAAATTTATTTTAGTTATAAGAATTAAATTATAACTACATTATTAAGTTTTAGTCTGGATTCTATAGATTAATTACAAGATGCTTCTTATCAGGCACAGAAACATAAATATCTTCCCCACCCTTAAGATTAAGACTTCTAGCAACATCCCTATTAAAGTACATTCCTAGCCTATCCTGAGATAATTTCACTATCTTCTGCTTTATTTTTAAAGGAGTTTCTCTCAATTCCTGAACAACTTTCTCGGAGGATATTGGTTCAAACTCAAAATAATCACAGTTAGGGCACTGGTAACTAATTGCTTTAGATTTAGCTCCTTGCACTTTAACCTCTACTTTCCTTAAGTTTGATTTACATTTTGGGCATTGCATTTTAAATCACCTTTTCTTAGCATTTATTACGTATAAAATGTTATTTTTTATTTCAAATAAAATGTAGTAACCATCTTTCTCTATCTCAAATTTATTTCCTTTCTTTCTTGGGCTTTTAGTGCTGAATATTATCTCTACAACCCTGTCCCAAGGAACATTTTTTTTATGTTCTTTAAAATAATGATCTGTTGGTTCTATACCTATGAAATAAACCATGATATCAACTCGACTACATAAATGTAGTCATATTTACTATATAAATTTTTCTATTTTTAGAAATTGCAGAGCATTTTTTTTTTTAAAACAAAATATGCATTAATCCCTACTACTACTCCCAATATAGGAATATTAGCGTGGTTAAAATAGTAAGTGTACTTTTGATATTGATAATGCAAAAAAAAAAAAAAATAATTTTAACATTATTTCAAATTAATATAAGAATGATTATTGAAGAGTATTATTAAATGAAAATTCCTCTACCTTTAAATCCTCAACTATATGATGCTCTTCTTTTTTCTCGATATTAAGTTTATCTAATTCATCGGAGAAATTAGCTAATTCATTCATATCTTTAAATATGCCTTGGATTAAAAAATCAAATTCACCTCTTATTTTATATATTGAGTTTATATGCTTATTGTCTAAAATTTTTTTTTCTAAATTCTCTTTACATTTTATTAAAAAATTTACTTTAATAGGATAACCTAGCAAAGAGAAATCAACTAAAGAGGTGTGCTTTTTTATAATTTTTTTTTTTTTGAGATTATTTAATTTATCAATAACTGTAGAATTTGCTATTTTTGTTTTATTGCTAATTTCTTTTACACTCTTTCTGGAATTCTTCCTTAACTCAGAAAGAATTATTAATTCTTTTTCACTTAACATAACAAGGTATTACTTGATAGGATAATAGTTTATAAGGCTTTCTTAAGAAAAAGTGTAAAATTTCTGTTATAGTCGAAATTTGTGCTTTCTACTCCATAATAATTATTTTACTAAATCAAAAGTTAAAGGATCTCCCATAAAAGACTCTCTTTTGATATCATCAATTATGTAATGTATTTGTTTGTTTTTTATCTGAAACTTATCTTCTAAGTTTTCCATAAAATCTTCTAAATCTTTCATATTCTTAAAAATCCCTTCTATTAAGAAGTCAAATCCGTTGTTTATCTTATAAACAGAGTTTATATTTTGATGTTTTATTAAATGATCCTTAATTTCATCTCTCACACTTCTATCAACCTTAATCATAATATTTGCTCTTGCGTTGAATCCAAGTTTATTAAAGTCTAACAAACTTGTATGTTTTCTAATTAGGCTTTTTTCATAAGACTTTAATTTATCGTATATTGTTGATATTGGCACATTTGTTTTTTTAGAAATATTTGTTAATGTTTCACGGGCGTTATTTCTTAAGCTAGATATAATCAATATATCTTTTTGGTTCAATATAAACACCCCCTATATTCGGAAATAAAACAAATTTTCCGTAATTATACCAGAGGAAGTGAAATAAATATATAAAGATTCCTATCAAGTAAGGTATTTATCACCACTCCTAAATGACTAAAATACCGAAAGATTTAAATAGTAGTTATAGTTAGGTAGAGGGTATGATAGACATTAGAGTAAAAAATTCATTATTTGGAAAAAGAGTTAAAGCAGATGTTGATGGACAGAGGTATCTGTTTAAGAAAGAGAATGGTATCTATAAGCATATTGAGCCTAGTAAATTAGAAAAAAAGATTGTTTCTTTTGGTTTAATTCCAGCAATGTTATGGGTCTATTCTGCAGGCAATTTGTTTGGGAAAACAAAAGAAGATAAAAAAGATTATGAGCAAATAGAAAAATATGTTTCTAACCTTGAGGAATTAGTTGAAACTCCTGTTCCGGCAAATCCAACTATACCTTCTGAGGTTATTAAGCAGCTAGTTTATAATAATAATTTTAAAGGATGGAAGTATGACTTAGAAAAGAACAAACTTGTTCCTTATTCTGAGGAAAATAATAATAATTCTGCAACTAAAGATAATACTGGAAAAAAAAGTGAAGAAAAAAAAGATAAGAAGGGGTTAAGCACTGGAGCAATAGTTGGGATTGTTTTAGGAGCTGCTGCTCTTGGCACCGGAGCATATTTTCTTTTAAAAGGAAAGAAATCTGAAAATAATAATGGGCCAACACCTGATAACCCTGATTTGACTGTTATTTGCTATACCTTAAATGGTACAAAAGAAAATAATGCAGTAGCTTTAATAGATGGACAAAAGTTTAATACTTCAAATGGCCAGTATACTTTCAAAGATATTGGGCAAGGTAGCCATTCTGTTGATTTTGAAGGAAATGTTTGGAGTCAGTGGCTTTATGTTAGAGACAGTTTGAATGGAAGCAATATAGAGAAGAAAGACGTTGCAGATACATCTGCAAATGTAAATGTTACTTCAAATAAGACTATTTATTTAGTTAAAATACCTTCTGATTGGGACATGAATACTATTGCTAAGTATCTTGAGGAATTTAATAGCGGGTTATATAAATTTAAAAATAGCCTTATTCCTGTTGTAGTCCATAAGGAATATACAGGTGATACAACAGAAGCTGAAAGAGTTATAGACTCTAATTTAACACAGATGAATGATAGCCAGAAAAAAGGAGAATTTGATGTAAGGCAGAGGTTTGAGAAACAGAGTTCTGCAAATGATCCTAAAATAGATATTAGAATTAAAGATATTCATTGGACAGCATATACTCATGGGGAGATACTTAATGGATTTGAAATAACAAACACAAATATACAGATGCCTGGAAGAGCAGAAAATGTAAGATATAGGAGTATGGTAGAAGAACTATTTGAAGGAATTACACATACAGACCAAGATGAATTATATAATTATGTTTTAGACGGAGAATCTTACAAGGAAATATTAAAGCAGGTTATGATGGTTTGGGCACATTCAGATCCTGGAATGAGATTTACACAAGGTTCTTCTTCAGCACAAACAGCTTCTAAAGTAACTAATAATTCCAGAAATATAAATCCAGAGCAAATTCTATTAGCTAGAGACAGATATGAAAATCCAGCTGTTACTTTAAACAGAACAATAGGAAAAAAAGGTAATGTTGGCGTTAGCTTGTCTGGTAGAGGAAGAGACAAATCTATTAATTTCAGTGGAAATTATAATTTAGGAAGAGGTAACTTATTTTTTAATTCTAACGGCAGGGATATTTTAACAGGAGTTTATCAGAATATATTTGGCCATGATATAAGTGTAACTTATGACAGTTTAAATAAACAAGCAAAGTTTGTTGGCGGAATTAAACCTATAAAAAACACTTCTGTAAATATTCATGTTAACAATTTAGTGGATATGAACAATGTATTTTTAAGCGCTAGATATGATGGCAAAAATATAGGAGCTGCAGTTGCTATTGATAATATTGTTAATCCTAACAATATAACAGTACAAACTAATATAGATGTTAAGGATTTAAGCGCTTTTGTTAATTTCTGCCATAATAAGTTTGGCTATGATATGACTTTAGCTGGAGTTAGTTATAGAATAGGAGATGTTGCTTTAGTAGCGAATGCCTCTAGTATGGGAAAAAAATTGAATTCTTTTGATATAGGAGTTTTGGCTAAGACATTTAGCTTACTTTATGGAAAGGATATATTAGGAAAGGACAAAATATCTGTAAGTGTTAATTATCAGTTTTAAAAAAAAAACTTTTCTTAATAAACACCTATTGTAACAAAGTAATTACTGGTTTCACCATACCTTGAAACACCACTACAACAGGCATAGTTATCTGTTTTACCGTAATATTCTACATAGCCATAATAATACCAAGTAGGTGTATTAAAAACGTTATATGTTCCATCAGTGCATGCATCTGTTCCTGCTATACATGCAGAACCATCCCAATAATAACCTTTTAGACAACAACGTCCACTTGTCAAATACCAATTTGAATTGCAAACTTTGCATTCATCTGTTGACGAAGCTACCGCGCCTTCATAACAGCAACTAGAATCATAAATACAATCATAACAAATTTTTACTCCTTCAAGTTCAAAGTTGCAATCAATAAACTTCTTGCATCGTTCATCAATTGCGCACCATAAAGCAGCAATACCGCCACAAGCACTTTGTCTGCATGCTCCTGCAAAGGTTGAAGAAAGTGTACAATCTGCAGGACCGTCAACACATCTGTATGCTCCTGGGTTGATGCAGCTTCCACCAGAGCATCCATACTCACAATATACATTATTTCCCCATTCCAAGCATGCATCAGCAACGTCATAGTTTCCACATGTCTGTTTTGTGGTTGAATCTAAGCATCTTAATGCACCGGAAGGCGAGCACTCGTCTGTGCATGAGATGCATGCAGCATCTGTGTTTATACCAGTCCACCACTCAGTGCAACCAGTTGGGCAGCTTTGATAAAAATCATAGTATCCGCAAATCCCTTCTTCAAACTTGCATATATATATATCATTACCAACACATTTCTTTGCTCCATCCCAGCCGGAATTATCACAATATGATTCAAAACCACTGTGCGTGCACCATGCGCTGGTACCACTTTGACTACAACCACAATCACCGCAATTTTTGATAATATCATAATGTCCTTCTGGTTGCATTGCACCGCAATCTTCGTTATAGAAACATTCTTCTATATAATTACCATAGCATCTTGTTGCGCCATTCCAGCCCCAGTTGTCGCAGTATGGCTCTACAGAACATGTAATAGCACTAACAGACTTTGGTGCAAATGCAAGAATTGATAAAACAAATGCTAAGATAATTATTAAAGAAGCAATTTTATTTAATTTCATAACTATCACCTTTTTTTTTTTTTATTATTATTGATTTTA